>JAJQGR010000243.1 GCA_021200345.1 Lachnospiraceae bacterium
GAAGAGTTGAAGATCGTTTCATTCACAGTAATTGTAAATTTTGCAAATTTCCTGATGACATTTCGGGAAAGAGCCGTTATAATAACAGAAAATGAAATCCCCGTGAGGGAGTAGCATGCGGATCGGCACAGTATTTTGTAAAAGCTTTGGCTGTTTGATGAAAACTGTGTCAATCCGTAGCAAGTCAACATACTGACTGATTTTTGGTCTGGCTTGTTTTAAATTGCGAGACTCATGTATAGCCTCTGGGAGGCGCAGCAGGATCGGCTGTGTTTTCCAAAGCCTATATTTGGGTCTTTTATTTTGTGTATTTTTACAAGTCGGAGGAAAGAAAGATGGATTGGAGCTTTGTTTTTGTTGTCAACAGTGTAATGCTGGGGGTGGGCCTGGCCATGGATGCCTTTTCTGTTTCCATGGCAAACGGTTTGAATGAGCCGCAGATGAAGAAAGGCAAAATGATCGGGATTGCCGGTGTGTTTGGCTTTTTTCAGGCGCTGATGCCGATGATCGGCTGGATCTGTGTACATACCATTGCCCAGTATTTTGAGGCTTTTGAGAAGATGATCCCCTGGATCGCCCTGATTTTACTGGTTTATATCGGCGGCAAGATGCTGCTGGACGGCATCCGCAGCAAGGGGGAAGAGATTCAGGAGAGCCCAGGCCTTGGCTTTGGAGCCCTCTTCTTGCAGGGAATTGCCACATCCATTGACGCGCTGTCTGTGGGCTTTACCATTGCGGATTACAATTGGGTGATGGCACTGGCGGCGGCGCTGATCATCGCGGCGGTGACCTTTGTCATCTGCATGGTGGGGCTGGAAATCGGAGAGAAGTTCGGTACAAAGCTGTCCAACAAGGCGCAGATTCTGGGCGGCGTGATCCTGATCGCGATCGGGCTGGAGATTTTCATTACAGGGGTGATGTAAACAGGTGATTAGGACAGCAATCTGGTTCTCTTCGGTGATTTGCATTACTCCCTGGTGGTGCCTCCGTTTGCGTAGGTGACAGGCAGGCACACTAAGGACGGCGCCTGCGAAACGTTCTGGGAGAGCACCAGCTCCACGCTGGCCTGGGCAATCTGCTCGATGGGCTGCACAATGGTGGAACACAGGTACTGGCCGGTGGCATAGTCCCGCATACCGTCAAAGCCGATAACCTGCACATCCTTTGGAACGCGGATTCCCAGTTCCTCTAAACTTTTGATAATCTGGACAGCCAGGTGGTCGGTGCCGCAGAAAATCCCGTCGAAAGAAAATCTGCCGTCGCGGATATGTTCCTTCAGATAATCATAAAATATGCTGTAAGGTGTTCCGTCAGTCAGACAGAGCATGTCATAGTCCAGGTTCAGGGAGACGCAGGCGCTTAAAAAGCCGTCGCGACGCTTGGCAGCTTCGTTGGGGAGAACAGAACCGATGCTTAAATGCAGCAGGCGCCTGCAGCCCAGCTCCGCGAGCTTCCTGACGGCCAGCTGTCCGCCTGCCAGGTTGTCGCTGGCCACGCAGGGAGCCAGTACGCTTAAGTGACGGTCAATGGTGACTAGGCGGGTGTCCTCTTTAATCTGGAGATTCTCATTATAGGACAGGCAAATAATGCCGTCCACCCGGTTCTGCTGCGCCATATCCAGAAGAGACTGCTCCATTTCGGGGCTGGCCTGGGTGGAACATAAGAGCATGCGGTAGCCGTTTTTAGCCAGTTCACGGTTGACATAAAAGGCCAGTGTACCGAAGAAAGGGTTGATGGTGTCCGGCACAAGAAAGGCGATCGTATATGTCCGGTTCGCTTTCAGGCCTTTTGCGTAGCTGTTGACGCGGTAATCCAGCTTTTCGATGGCCGCCTCCACTTTCTTCTGATATTCTTTACCCACAGGAATCCCGTTGACGACCTTTGACACGGTGCCAAGAGCCACGCCGGCTTCTTTTGCCACGTCTTTCATGGTAGGGGCGGAATTTTTGTTTGTCATAGCACTTCTCCTTGCAGTCATGGGACCGCTTTCCTTACCGGAGATCGTAACTGTCAGATGATACAGCCTGCATCATGTCATAGAATCTGATTATGATCAGCAATCACCGGTTTTATTTTACTCATTATATTCTAATTCATGGAAAAAGTAAATACTTTTCATGAAATCAAGTGAAACGATATTTCACGAACATCACAAATAGATCCTGTAAGTTTTATACAAATCCGGAGTTTAGAATTTGTAAATTGTGATGATTTCACAAAAAGAATAAAAATCCTGTTGACAGTTTCTAAAATTTCGGTGTATTATCTGGGCAGAAATAAATGTAACGTTTCACCAAGTAAAAAAGATAAACCCGCGTCCCAAAAGAGGCGGATATATTTTTAAATCATCGTGAAACGTTACACCAAGACTGCAGATCGAAATCCACATGGGTGGAAGGCAGTCAAAAATGCAGAACAGGAGGTAATTTATGTGAAATCCCAATCAGTCACGGCGGCCCCAAAACCGCCAAAGGAAAAGGGAATGGAGCGTGGACAGGACAGAACCATGGTGCTGCGCCATATCAGACAGTGCTGGCAGCTGTATGTCATGCTGCTGATCCCTGTCATTATTACAATTATTTACAAGTACATACCTATGTACGGTATTCAGATCGCCTTTCGCGATTACAAGGCGAGCAAGGGGTATCTGGGCAGCGAGTGAGTAGGACTGAAGTGGTTTGAGAGATTTTTTTCATCGCCGAATTTTGTGCGAATGATCCGCAACACAGTGCTGCTGAGCCTTTATGGCTTGCTGTGGAGTTTTCCGGTTCCTGTCATTCTTTCCCTTGCAATCAATCAACTCAGATTTCATCGGTTTAAGAGGATGGTGCAGACGGTTCTGTACGCGCCTCACTTTATCTCCACTATGATTATCTGCGGTATGATTCGAATTTTTTTAAGTCCCTCCGGGGGCCTGATCAACCTGCTGCTGGGCACACAGATTGATTTCCTGACCCAGAGCAGCGCTTTCCGTACCATTTATATCGCGTCAGGTATTTGGCAGGATGCGGGCTGGGGCACGATCATTTACCTGGCAACCTTAGCCAGTGTGGACACCAGCCTGTATGAGGCGGCAAAGGTGGATGGCGCGTCCATGTTTCAGAGAATCCTGCACATCGATATCCCGGCGCTGGTGCCGATGATGATTCTGAATCTGATTATGAGCGCCGGCGGACTGATGAATGTGGGATTTGAAAAGGTCTGGCTCTTACAGACAGACTTAAACAAGGCTGCCAGCGACGTAATTGCCGTTTATGTATATGAACAGGGTATTGTAAATGCCAAGTACAGTTATTCTACAGCCATAGGACTTTTCAACACTGTGATCAACCTGATCCTGTTATTTATTGTCAACAAAATCGCGTCAAAAGCTTCAGACGTGAATCTGGTGTAGGAGGTGTCAGATGAAAGAACATAAGCTTCGGGGCTTATCGGACAGGACAAGCGATGCCATTTTACTGGTCATGTGCTTCATTATTATGATGATTGTGCTTTACCCGCTGTATTATATCCTGATTGCCTCTGTTTCCAATCCCTACGATGTGTATGCAGGAAAAACCTTCCTTCTGCCAAGTCAGTTTACGCTGGAGGGATATAAGGCGGTATTTGCGGATGACAGTATTCTGCTGGGCCTGATGAACAGTCTGAAATATACAGTGATTGGTACCATCTACTCTGTGGCAATGATTTATCTGACGGCTTATCCGTTAAGTCAGCACAATCTGCCGGGCAGAAAATTTTTAAATATTTTTTTCCTGATTACCATGTATTTTGGGGGAGGTATGATTCCTACCTATCTGGTGGTCAAAGATACGGGGCTGATCGGCAATATGTGGGCACTGTTTCTGCCTGGAGGTGTAGCTGTGGGCAATATGATCCTGCTGCGCAATTATATTGAGCATACCATGCCGCAGGAACTTCTGGAAGCGGCAAGGATGGATGGCGCCGCGCATTTTGGTATCTTTTTCAAAATGATTATTCCCCTGTCCCGTCCCATTATGGCGGTGATGGTAGTATTCAGTATGGTAGCATACTGGAATGACTGGTTCACATCTCTGATTTATCTGTCCGCGGACCAGGCACCTCTGCCGTTGGTACTGAGAAGTATTCTGATTCAGTCCAGCGCCAGCGCGGCACAGGCAAGCACAATTTCCGGAGGATACGCGGAGTTAAATAAGCTGACGGAAATGATCAAGTTTTCTTCCATCGTGGTGGCAGCGCTCCCAATGCTGGTTATTTATCCTTTCGTTCAGAAATACTTTGAGCAGGGCTTTATGAGCGGCGCGGTTAAGGGCTGATACAGCGGGTTGAGCGGCCGTGAACGGCATAAATACATTTATAATAATAAAGGAGACTTAAGGTTATGAAGAAATTCAGGAAACTGACAGGCGCGGTTTTGTCCGCGGTTATGGCGGCATCCCTGCTTGTGGGCTGCGGCAGCGGATCGAAGACAACGGTCGATGAAAATCAGACAGAGTTCACCCTGATGGGTGCACAGTCGGCTCTGAGTGCGGGTTATGCGGATAATACGGTTCTTAATGAGCTGGCTGAAAACGCAGGTATTACGATTGTGTGGGATACGATGAGCGACAGTGTTTCCGAGCAGGTTAGTATCAGAATCGCCGGCAATACTCTGCCGGATGCCTTTATCGGCGTCGGTTTTAGTAACTATGATCTGGCAGAATATGGCGCAGACGGAACTTTTATTGACCTGACGCCATATATTACGGAAGAGTACATGCCGAACCTGACCAGAATTCTGGAGGAGCATCCGGAGATCCGATCCGCCATCACAATGGATGACGGCGGTATTTACGGACTTCCGGCAGCTGAGCAGATGGGAACAGCCGGAATTGGTGATGAGGAGGATTATTCTATTTATACGATTCCTCAGTTCAGTATGATCAACAAGGCATGGCTGGATTATCTGGGATTGGATATTCCTTCCAGTCTGGACGAGCTGCATGATGCACTGGAAGCTTTTGCGAAGAATGATATGAGCGCCACATACTATGGCAATTCCGCCGGTTCTACTATTCCCATGAGCTTTGGTATGGATCAGTGGTGCTGGGGTCAGAATATTTATTACGCCGGTTTTGGCTTTACAAACTGGACCAATGATGTTATTAATGATTTGGCGCTGCTGGACGGAGAGGTTGCCTTTGTATGTGTGGAGGATGGTTATCGGGATGCGGTAACTTATTTCCATGACTGGTATGCGGATGGCCTGATTGACATTGAAGTATTCAGCCAGTCTGACACTCAGTATATGGACAAGTGCAAGCATGTTTATGTTGGTGTTGCAACCTGGTGGTACATTGATGA
>JAJQGR010000048.1 GCA_021200345.1 Lachnospiraceae bacterium
ACGTAACGGGCCCGGAGTATTGTTACCCGGTTTGGTATGAGGGTGCGGCTGGGGCTGATCAGCTTTGATGCTGGCCAGGAGGTCTTCCTGGGACGGGATTTTGCCCAGGCCAAGCCTTACAGCGAGGAGACGGCGAACACCATTGATGAGGAGGTCCGCGCCATTGTCAGAGAGTGCTACTCGAAGGCCAGGGAGATTATTCTGCAGCATGAGGATATTCTGCACAGCTGCGCGTCGCTTCTTCTTGAGAAAGAGCGCATTACCCGCGAGGAGTTCGAAGCGTTGTGGCCAAAGCAGCCCAAGATTGAAACAACAGCAATATAGACAAATATTTACAGGCAAAATATACAAAATTGAAAAATAAAATTTATTATATTTGTATAATTTTGGAGTAGACGAAATTGGGGACCTATGTTATTATTCCATTGTAACCCCAATACATTTTATAGTTTTTTGCTATACCCCATAAGAAAATACCTTCTCTAAAAGACAGCGGCAACGCTGTCTTTTACTTTTCAGAAAAATATCCGCTGCTGATCAAAAAACGCTGTCAAAACGCAAAATTTTCCCTTGCGCATTCCCGGTGAATATTATAATATTTTTTATATCTATGCTCATTACTTGATAAGGAAACTGGCTTATGGCTTTCAGAATGCAAAAATGGTTTGAGAAAAACAAACAGTATATTACACAGATGCGCCCTGTTCTGAACAGGGAAGCTCTTTTTAGCGATACCAGCGGGGAATATGTGATTCCACCCTGTCCGGCATCGGGACAGGAGATCACCATTCGCTTCCGCACGGCGGCCTGTAATGTGGATCAGGTGTATGCTGTGATTGAGGGGGAACGGCTGGAGATGACCTGTGCCGAACATGGACAGGAGTTTGATTTTTATGAATTAAAGTACTGGCTGGGCAGCGGGATGATTACCTACTACTTTGAGATAAGGGAGGGTCATGTTCGCGGATACTATGATGTCAGGGGACTGGTAAGGGAGGCGGATCCGAAGGCATATTTCAGGGTGAAGCCCGATTTTCTGGTTCCTGAATGGGCAAAAGGAGCGGTGATGTACCAGATCTTCGTGGACCGCTTTTGTAGTGGAAATCCGGACAACGATGTGCTCAGCGGAGAGTATTTTTATATTGACCGGCACAGCCAGCGGATTGAGGACTGGGACAAAACGCCGGACGTCATGGACGTAGGGAATTTTTATGGAGGAGACCTGCAGGGAATTTGGGACAAGCTGGATTATCTTAAGGACCTGGGAGTGGAGGTGCTGTATTTAAGTCCGGTTTTTGTCTCTCCCTCCAATCATAAATATGATATCCAGGACTATGACCATGTGGATCCTCACTATACCGTGATTGCGGAGGAAAAGGGGGATCTTCTGGAAAGCTGGCAGAGGGAGAATACCGGCGCGACGAAATATATCAACCGGGTGACCAATCCTCAAAATCTGGAGGCTTCCAACTTATTTTTTGCTGATTTTGTAAGAGAAGTACATAAAAGAGGAATGAAAGTCATTCTGGATGGCGTATTCAATCATTGCGGTTCTTTTAATAAATGGCTGGACAGAGAGTGCATCTATGGGAAAGAGCAGGGCTATGAGCCAGGGGCTTATGTGTCCGCGGACAGTCCCTATCGGCACTTTTTCAGCTTCCACTCTGATCAGCTGTGGCCCCATAACGGTTCCTACGAGGGCTGGTGGGGATACGACACGCTGCCCAAGTTAAATTATGAGGAGAGCCGGGAACTGGAGGAATATATCCTTCAGGTGGGACGCAAATGGGTGTCTGAGCCCTACAACGTGGATGGCTGGCGTCTGGATGTGGCGGCGGACCTGGGGCATTCGGATGAGTACAATCATACTTTCTGGAAGAAATTCCGGAAGGCGGTGAAGGAGGCGAACCCCAATGCGCTGATTCTGGCGGAGCACTACGGTGACTGTGATCAGTGGCTTCAGGGCGATGAGTGGGACAGCGTCATGAATTATGACAGCTTTATGGAGCCGCTGCCCTGGTTTTTGACCGGCATGGAAAAGCACAGTGATGATTTCCGGCCGGAGATGATTGGCGACGTGGACGCTTTCTGGAAGTCCATGGCGAAGCTCTACGGCGATATGGCCAGTGGTCTGGTGGCTATGAATGAGCTGTCCAATCATGACCATTCCCGCTTCCTGACCCGGACAAACCATAAGGTAGGCCGGATTGATACCATGGGAGCGGCTGCCGCGGGCGAGGGTGTGAGTAAAGTGGTGATGCGGGAGGCGGTAGCCATTCAGATGACCTGGCCGGGGGCGCCCACGGTCTATTACGGCGATGAGGCCGGTGTGTGCGGCTTTACGGATCCGGACAACAGGAGAACCTATCCCTGGGGACATGAAGACCGGGAGATGATTCGGTTTCATAAAGAGATGATCCGCATCCATAAGGAGAATCAGGAGTTAAAAACCGGCTGCCTGAAACGCCTGAATGATGATAAGGAGTATCTGGTCTACGGTCGTTTTGATTCCAAGGGCGCCACGGCGGTGCTGGTGAATCACTCCAGGGAAGCCCATGAGCGCACCGCGGCGGTCTGGCAGCTGGGGCTACCCCGTCAGTGTGTGATGGAGCGGATTATGCTGACCTCTGAGGATGGATTTACCACACAGCGGGAGCATATGCTGGTGGAGAACGGAGAGGTGCGGGCCTGGATGCCTCCCTATTCCGTGATGGTGCTGAAAGCGGAGCCGGTAAACGCCGGGTGAGCATCGGCTCCCGGGAGAGAGGAGCGTATATGAATAAGATGCCCAGAACCTTTCAGAGACAGCTGCTGCTGTACAATCTGCTGATTACTGTATGCATTGCGGCGGTGGTCAGTTTTTACAATTATCATTCTTACAAGAGCGAGCTGATCAGCACGCAGACCCGGGAAAGTCTGGACAGGATAGAGGAGCTTTCGGAAAATACGGAGACTGCCTATAATGACCTGGTCAATATTATGCTCAACTGTATGGAGAGGAAAACGCTGTTTTCCAATGTGACCTTTGCCAATTACCGGGGAGGCTACTCTGACGCGGAGGCCAGTGTGGCCGCGGCGGCAAGCCTGGAGAATTTATGCGCTCTTTCCGGATACAGATCTTATATCTATAAGCTTACCCTTTACAATCAAGGCTATCTGCTTCAGACAGGGGCGGGAAGCAGCGCCCTGTCGGATCCGGAGCAGATCATGGACGCGGAGTGGTTTGACGAGCTGCTGCATCGCACCCAGGGGCAGTATCAGCCGACGCTCGTCAAAAATCCTTTTTCCAGGGGAAGCGTCGGGACGCCGGATCTTTTAGTGATCGTCCGTCCGTTAAAAAGTACAGAACAGGAAGATGTCTGGATTTTCCTGGCCATATCGCCCCGTCTTTTTTCAGACAGCCTGAATTCCCTGCCGGATGACAGTATTGCCTACGCTGTGACCGCCCAGGGGGAAATCATATCTTCGGTCAATCCGCTGGAGGAGGATATTTCACCGCTGGTGCAGACGCTGCTGGCGCAGGAAGACGGGGAAGGAAGTCTTTCTGTGTCGATTCAGGATATGGACTGTATTGTGTCCTGGAAGCGTCAGCCAGTCAGTGGCTTTCTTTGCTTTGAGATTCTGCCAAAGTCTGAAATCCGAACGGAGTTTAATATACTGTTAAGTACCGTGGGAGTGACTTCTCTGTGCTGCATTCTGGTGGGAGTTTTTATGTCGGTGTTTCTGTCCAGAAAGCTGGCCATACCGGTCTCAAAGGTGACAAACCGGCTGTGGCAGATTTCTCAGGGAGATTTTTCTTACGATGAGAGCATAGAGGGAACAGATGAAATCGGCTTTATCGGGCATCAGATCAACCAGATGTCCTCCCGGATTTCCGGGCTTTTGGAGAGCAGGGTCCGGGATGAGCGGGAAAAGAAGGACATGGAGATTAAAATGCTGCAGGCCCAGGTCAATCCGCATTTCCTTTACAATACGCTGGATTCCATTAAGTGGATCGCTGTCATGCAGAACAATACGGGCATTGTGCAGATGACAACGGCGCTCTCTTCTCTTCTGAAAAATATGGCGAAGGGGTTTAACGAGAAAGTCACGCTGCGCCAGGAACTGGATTTCCTGGAAAACTATATTATCATTGAAAAGATCCGCTATATCGAACTGTTCGATGTGGAAACAGTGGTGCCGGAGGAGCTATATGAGGCGAAAATCATCAAGCTGACGCTGCAGCCGATTGTGGAAAACGCTATTTTCAGCGGTATTGAGCCCAGCGGAAGATTTGGACTGATTCGTATTGAGGCGGCGCAGAAGGAAGGAAAGCTGATCGTGACTGTGCGGGATAACGGCGTCGGGATTGAGGAAGAGAAGCTCTCCACTATTCTGACGGATACAACCCGGGTCAGCGGGAGCGGAATGAGCGGCATTGGCCTGCCTAATCTGGATCGGAGATTTAAGCTGGTATATGGCGAGGAATATGGGTTGTCCATTGAGAGCGAACCGGACAGCTATACGCTGGTAACCATTACCGCGCCTTTGGAGTATGAATGAAAGGGGAAAAATGTACCGGATTATTATTGTGGATGATGAACCTTTGATTCTGGCGGGAATTACGTCGCTGATTGACTGGGAGGACCACGACTGTACCATTGTGGGAAAGGCTACCAACGGGCCGGCCGCGCTGGAATTAATCAAAAAGCTGCAGCCTGATATTCTGATTACGGATATCCGGATGCCGGTGATGGACGGATTGGAACTGGTGGAGAAGTGCAGGGAGGAAGGCTTACATTTTTCTTTCCTGGTACTGACCAATCTGGAGGAATTTGCCCTGGCCAGAAAGGCGCTTGGGCTGGGGGCCAGCGGTTATCTTGTCAAACTCAGCTTAAACGAGACAGAACTGCTGGAAGCTCTGGAACGGGCGAAAGCGGACTCTGACAGACGAAATCCCCGCCTGTCCGGCCGGGAGGGCCAGAGAAAAGCGGACAGTCCGGATCGCCAGGATTCATTTGCCGAGTATCTTTATCAGCGTTTTATCCTGAATTCGGAGCAGGCCAGGCTTGCCCGGGAGGAAATCCCGCGCTGCAGAAATATGATTTTTCTTCTTTTTCTGGTCAGACACGACAGCATAGATATTCTGCCACAGGAGGAAGAGGAAAGCATCCGTCATGTCAGTCCGCAGATTGTGGAAATTTTAAGAACGCTGTCCTCCCGGTTTTTTCAGGAAGCCAGTAT
>JAJQGR010000091.1 GCA_021200345.1 Lachnospiraceae bacterium
GGGGTTTTAAGTAAAATTGCCACGGACGCGACCAGCAGGGGACAGAATAAGATTCTGACCTTTACTGTCACGGGGAATGTGATTGACGGACAAAGTCTGAGTATTTCCATCGGACAGAAATCCTCCACCTACTCTTACACGGTACCAAACAGCGCAATCAGGGAGGATTCCAACGGTAAATTCGTACTGGTGGTGTCCCAGAAATCCTCGCCTCTGGGAAACCGGTATTACGCTGAGCGGTTAAGCGTGGAAGTGCTGGCCAGCGACGACAGCCGCACGGCGGTCAGCGGCGCGTTTACGGGCGGCGAATTTGTAATCACTACATCCACCAAGCCGGTGGAGGCGGGACAGTTAATCAGACTGGCAGATTAGGGGGAAGGGATCCAGAGGGCGGTTATGAGACGATCAGGATGGCGGATTTCTTTAAAAAATATGATATGGACGGCGGTCTGCCTGATTTGTCTGCTGCTGGCGGGAGTGCTTCAGATTGTTTCGGTCAGAATGCAGAAGCAGCTGCTGCATGAGCGGGTCGCCAGTGACTGGGATTCAGAGGGAGGCAGCGCGCATATCAGCGTTTATCTGACGGAAGCGGAAAAGCTGTCGATGTTAGACAGTCTGGAGGATCAGGAGTATATGATCCTGGATCTGTATTACAGTCTGGAATCGAAACTTACGGAAAACTCGATTACTCTGAGTGGAGACGCGGCGGATAACGCCAGACTGATGGTGTACGGTTATGAGGCCCAGGGCAGTGTGTCTATAGAATCGGACAGGGCAACCATTACGGTGAAAGCCTATGGCGTGGGCGGAGACTTCTTTCAGTTTCACCCGCTGCAATTAAAATATGGCAGCTATTTCAGCGGCAGCGACCTGATGCAGGATGGGGTTCTTCTGGACGAGGAGGCGGCCTGGCAGCTGTTTGGCAGCAGTGACGTGGTGGGAAAGTATGTCTATATTCAGGATATTCCTCATTTGATTGTGGGAGTTTATGAGAGGGACAGAGGCTATTTTTATGACGCGGCGGGCAACGATGTATGCACGGTATATCTTTCCGCTCAGAGCCTGTTCCAATATGGTACATACAATGGGCTGCAGTCGATTGAGCTTCTGATGCCCAATCCGGTCAGCGGTTACGCCCTGGGACTGGTCACAGAGCAGCTTTCCGGACGGGATGTGGCTGTTGTGGAGAATAAAAACCGGTTTGATCCGCTGAGTCTGATTGAAATCTGGAAACAGCTGGGCACCCGAAGTATGGGGTTGAGCGGCATTGTATTTCCATACTGGGAAAATGTGGCCAGAGGCTATGAGGATGTGCTGGCGGGAATATTGCTGATACAGGCCTTGCTGTTGTCCTTTGTGGCGGCGGTACTTGTGATCTTCCTCTGGCAGGCATGGCTGCACAGAAAATGTCGTGCCCGGGATGTGATTTCCAAATGGTGTGACTGTTGGTACGAACAGCAGGCGCAGCGGCAAAAGAGGAAAAACGGGGAGGCGCAGCAGTAAAACAGGGCACTGATAAAAGGAGAGCATAGATGAGCGAGAAGAATATTTTTCCGGAAATCACTGAAAAACGATATCATGAGACCTTTGACCGGATTCATGTAGGAACGGAGGATATGAGAAACTATTATATTCCCTTTGCGCCCGGTGAGGATGCTTTTGGCAAAAGAGAAACTTCTTCCCGGTTCCGGCTGTTGAGCGGAACCTGGGAATTTTGTTATCTGAAAAGCTATCAGGAGCTGCCCGATCTGACGGAGGAAAGTCTGTGGGAAAAGAGCGGACAGATCAGGGTGCCGGGCTGCTGGCAGATGCAGGGTTATGACAGTCCCCAGTATGTGAATTCCCGCTATCCGATTCCCTTTGATCCGCCGTATGTGCCGGATGATACGCCGGTGGGAATTTACCGCAGAAGTTTTATGGTCAAAATGGAGGAGGACAGGGAATATTTTCTGAATCTGGAGGGCGTGGACAGCTGCTTTTATCTTTACGTGAACGGACGTTTTGCGGGCTACAGCCAGGTCAGTCATAATATGAGCGAGTTTGACCTGACTCCTTTTTTACAGGACGGGGAGAACAGGATGGTGATTGCCGTCCTGAAGTGGTGCAGCGGCACCTATCTGGAGTGTCAGGACAAATGGCGGCTGTCGGGGATTTTCAGGGACATCTATCTGCTGGAGAGACCGAAGAAGAGGATCACTTCTTTTCATGTACATACAAAGCTGAATGAAAGCTTTACCCGGGCGGAGGTTCGGATTACGATGAAAGGAACACCGGGTCTGTCCGGAGAAATCCTGTGGAGCGGGAAATCTGAGAACAGGAATCCTGAGAACAGCAATTCCAGGAACAGCAATTCTGAGAATGGAATTCCACAGGAAGGAAGGAAAGCGTTTTCATTTTCCCTTGACAGAGAGGGAACCGGAGAAATTACGGTTTCTGTTGATAATCCCGGACTTTGGAGCGCGGAGCACCCGAATTTATATGAAGTGCTGATCAGGACATCGCAGGAAATCATCGGAGAAAGAACAGGTATCCGCAGTGTCTGTGTGCAGAAAAATCGCTTTCTGGTCAACGGAAAGGCAGTGCACTTCAAAGGAGTGAACCGTCACGATTTCAGCGCGGTAAACGGGACCGCTGTCACCAGGGAGGAGATGTGGAAGGATCTGTGCCTGATGAAACAGCTGAACATTAACGCGGTCAGAACTTCCCATTATCCCAACGCGCCTGAGTTTGCCCAAATGTGCGACAGGCTTGGGATCTATCTGCTGGAGGAGGCGGATATCGAGAGCCACGGAAGCTCCAGCGCCAGTCTGTGCTACCTGGAGCCGGAGGGGCTGAAGGTGGGAAAACAGGGCATGGCCATGGTGGTATCCATGCCGGAATGGAAAGAACAGCTGAAAGACCGGGTACGGGGAATGATCCTGAGGGATTTTAACCGGCCCAGTGTCCTGATCTGGTCCATGGGCAATGAATCCGGCTACAGCAAATATGTGAAGGAGGCCGGGGAGGAGGCTATGGAGCTGGACCCGGACAGGCCGCTCCATTATGAGAGCGTTCGGTGGAGATACGACAGGGCGGAAGTGGAGGATATTTTCCCTATGTGCTCCAGAATGTATCCGCCCCTGGACTGGATGAGAGATTATGCCGGCTCGGAAGGGCTGAAGCGTCCTCTGGTTTTGTGCGAGTATTCCCACGCCATGGGAAATGGTCCCGGTGATCTGGAGGATTATTGGGAAATCATTTACAGCGACGATTGTTTTATGGGCGGATTTGTCTGGGAGTGGGCGGATCATGGCATTGAGACAGGAGAAACAAAAGAACATGGACCGCTCTACGCCTATGGCGGTGATTTCGGGGAAGACGTTCACGATGGAAACTTCTGCATTGACGCCATGGTGGGACCAAAGAGGGAAATAAACGCCTCTTCCCTGGAGGTCAGGAACGTATATCGTCCTGTCCGTATCCGGATGATTTCCGGCCTGCAGGGAGTTTTTGAGTTTTACAACACCATGGACTTTACGGAAATGTCTGAGTGGATACGCTGCAGCTATACTGTGGAGGAGTTTGGTCAGACAGTGTCCCGGGGAGAGGTGAATATCACACTGCTGCCCGGGGAGAAAAAGCTGGTGACCATACCGGAATTGTCCGCCATGGAAGGGCAGAGTCTGTATGTAAAGTTTGATTTTATCTATCAGACAGAGGCCAACGGGCATCTGGCGGGTGAAAATGCCGGGTTTGAGCAGTTTTGCCTGAAAAAGACGGCAATGTACGGGGAGAGCGCCGCCGCAATGCGGGAAAAAGCCGCTGAAGGGGAAAGGATCACAGTCCTCAGAGAAAATTGGCCGGCCCTGAAGATAACGGAGAGCACAAGGCAAATCCGGGTGGAGGGAAAGGATTTTTGCTATGTGATTTCCCGCCGCAGCGGACTGCCGGAAAGTATCCGGCAGTCCGGCCGGGAGCTGCTGATGGCTCCAATGAGTTACGAGACTTTCCGGGCACCCACGGATAATGACAAACACCGGCAGGGCCGCTGGAAAATGCTGTATCTGGATAAACTGACGCCGAAATCCTACGGCTCGGAAACGATTCGCAAAGAGGATGGGAACATTTGCATAGAAACATCTCTGGCTCTGGGTTACGCGGTGTTTCCGCAGATCTTTCGGTTAAAGACCTGTGTCACGGTGGAGCCGGACGGCAAATATTCCATTGCCGTGAAAACCCATGTGGAGGACATTCGCTGTGCGCTGCCCCGTTTTGGTCTGCATCTGAGTCTGCCGCGGGAGTTTGCGAAGGTATGTTATTATGGATATGGACCTGGTGAGAGCTATGAAGATAAGAGACAGGCCTGTTATAAGTCGCTGTTTTGTTCTGATGTGGCGGATTTGTTTACGGATTATATTGTGCATCAGGAGAGCGGCTCCCGCTGTGGCTGCGAATATGTGACCTTATCTGACGGAACCGGCAGTCTGGAGATTACCGGCGGCCGGATGTTTTCCTTTCAGGCACTTGCGTATACAACGGAGGAACTGACGAAACGAACCCATCGGGAGCAGCTGGTGAAATCCGGTAATACGGAGCTTTATCTGGACTATAGGCAGAACGGCATCGGCTCGGAAAGCTGCGGTCCCGGAATGCAGACGAAGTATGAATTTGGCGAGCGGGATTTTGAAATGGCGTGGAAATTTGCCTGTCACCGTGAACAGGGAAAGTGAAAGTAACATGCGGCCGTTCCACAGATGAAAGAGAGGAAGCGGAAGAAAATGAAAGAAAAAATGGAGCAGATCTTAAGGCAATTTGACACAGACCGGGACGTTCTGTCCGTGATTCCCTGGGGAAACGGTCATATCAACAGATCCTATCTGGTAACGATGAACTCGGGGAAGCGTTATATTTTACAGAGAATCAATTCCTCTGTGTTCCAGGATGTGGATGGATTGATGGACAACATTGTGAAGGTGACTTCGTATCTGAAAAAACAGATACAAAAAGAGGGCGGCGATCCTGACAGGGAAACCATGACTGTCATAAGCACAGTCGACGGGCGGTCATACTGGAGAGACGCAGAAGGGTCTGCCTGGAGGCTTTATACCTGTGTGGAGCATATTATCACGTATGAAAAAGCGGAAGATACGGATACCATGTATCAGGGCGGGCTGGCTGTGGGACGGGTTCAGGCGCTGTTAGCGGATTTCCCGGTAGAGGAGCTGTG
>JAJQGR010000309.1 GCA_021200345.1 Lachnospiraceae bacterium
TTCCACTCTGTCGTTTAAAGCCTCCCACTGGTATGGGATCACCTCAGTTCTGACTACCTCCTGCTCCCCGTGCCAGAACTCGTCCGTCACCTTTATTTTTTTTAAATCGATTGGGGTGCTGAAATCTTGTGCGTTCATCATGACCTCTTTCACTTTCTGTTTTTAAAAAACACAAGCGTATCTAATTCCGTTCCCTGATACTTTCAAAGTCTGTGTTGTACTTTCTTTCCTGTCATCATAGCGTATCCGTCACAGATATGCAATGCTGTCAATCAATTTTCCGGACAAACAAAAAATCCTGTGCAGCACTGCAACGCAAGTTGCAATACTGCACAGGGATTTCTTTATCTGTTTATTTTTTCAGCTTCAAGCATTCATCTCCAACAGGTGAGAGAACAGCTGTGGGGGACTGTGCCTCCCTCAACAGTTCCATAAACTCCTCGCCGCTGATATTCTCCTTCTCCAGAAGCCTGGCTGTAATTCTCTCAAAAGCATCACTGTTTTCCTGCAGCAGGCGAATAGCTTCCTGCTGACAGGAGTCGATGAGCCTGCGGACCTCCTCGTCCGCCTCCGCGCCAGTCTGAGAGGAACAGGTAGAAACATTTCGTCCGTCCAGGTACTGATCCTGCATTTTTTCCAGACCCATGGACCCAAAGTGATCACTCATACCGTACTGGGTCACCATTTTCCGCGCCAAGTCTGTGGCCCGCTCGATATCATTGGACGCCCCTGTAGTAGCCGTTCCGAATTTGACAATCTCAGCGGCACGGCCGCCCAACAGCATCGTGATCTGCGCCTGGATTTCTTCTTTCGTCAACAAATACCTCTCCTCCTCGGGCACATTCATCGTATAGCCAAGGGACCCCATGGTACGGGGAACGATGGTGATTTTCTGCACAGGCTGGGCGTCCTTTTGCAGCGCCGAAATCAGGGCATGCCCCACCTCGTGGTAAGCTACCATCCGCCGTTCTTTCGGATTGAGCACCCGATCCTTCTTTTCTTTCCCGGCAAAGACCGTCTCCACCGCTTCCATCAGATCCTTCTGCATGACCATATGTCTCCCCAGCTTCACTGCCAGAAGCGCCGCCTCATTGACAATGTTAGCCAGGTCCGCGCCGCTGGCTCCGCTTGTGGCAAGAGCGATCGCATGGAAATCCACATCATCCGACAAAGCAACCTTTCTGCCGTGCACCTTCAGAATATTTTCCCGTCCTGGCAGATCCGGCTTATCCACAATCACGCGCCGGTCAAAACGTCCTGCCCTCAACAGCGCCTGATCCAATACCTCCGGTCGGTTGGTGGCCGCCAGCACAATAATGCCGCTGTTGGTCTCAAAGCCATCCATTTCAGCCAGCAGCTGATTTAGGGTCTGCTCCCGTTCATCGTTGCTGCCCAGGCCGGAGTCTCTCTTTTTGCCGATGGCATCTATCTCATCAATGAAAATAATACAGGGAGTGTTTTTCTTGGCGGTCTCAAACAAATCCCGTACACGGCTGGCTCCAACACCAACGTACAGTTCCACAAATTCCGAACCGGTCAGGTGATAGAAGGGTACACCTGCCTCTCCCGCTACCGCTTTTGCCAGCAGTGTTTTACCGGTTCCGGGAGAGCCTACCAGCAGAGCACCCTTGGGCTGCTTAGCGCCGATCTGCTGGTATTTATCCGGATTTTTCAGATAATCCACCATCTCTTCCAGACTCTCTTTGGCCTCGTCCTGTCCGGCCACATCAGCAAATGTCACTCCGGTTCGCTCCTCTACATTGTAAACCTTCGCTTTGGACTTTCCGATACCGCCGCCCATCATGCCGCTGAACATACCGTTTCCTTCACCGCCTCCCATCCGCTTCATGACCATCCGCATGATCAGGAAATAAATCAGATACATGATCACAATGGGCAGAACCCAGCTGGCAATAGATGTTAATACAGAAGTCTGCTGCGGAATCTCCTGTGAAAAATGAACATCGTACTCTCTCAGCAAAGAGACCAGCTCCGTATCATCAATCCGGCCTGTATAAAGAATTAGCGTCTGATACTGAATTGCCTCCTCATCCGCAATGCCTTCCGGCAGCTCCTCCCCATTTAAAGCCTCCACCAGATCACTCGTCGTGATACCTTCCTTTAAAATAATCTGCAGCTGTGTGTCGTCCATATAAACATACTCGACATCCCCCGCTTCCACCAGATTTAAGAACTGATCATAGGTAATCTGCAGCGAAGACGTGGACGAATTCAGCGCCATCACAAAATTCATCACAAAGGTGATCAGAAAAAACACCAGAATTACAATCAGCCACGATGGGATTTTTCTTTGCCCGTTTTCTTCTTTTTTGTTCATAGCCGTCCTCTCCATAAAATGATTTTGAAGCATTCCATTTCTGCTACTCACATTTGCTTAATCGCTTGCGATTGATTTATAGAATACTCTAACAAACGTTTGTGTTTTTTTCTTGTTTCAGACTTGAAATAGAAATAAATGAAATAAAAAATCTGTGAAGCATGGAGAATATCGCCGACTATGCCCAGGAATCAATCCTACCGTAAACTAAAATCAATCAAAAGAATTGCCTGATTCCTCACTTTCCATAATGTCCGGATTGCGTAAGTTTTGGACTTGATCCAGTTCTGCCGTCAGCAACCGGGATATGATGAAGGAACCGTATATTTTGGTGCCACATTTGGCAAGTATCTGCAACAGGTATTAAAGCAAAACGCATCGATGTCATTTGGTAAACAGACGACCGACTAAATCCTGACAACGCAGAGTCTCCTGTAAGAAGGAGCGGCAGAGGTTCATAACAGAACCCCTGCCGCTTAAAATCACAGACTGCCTCCGCAGCATGACCATTGATTTCCTTTTGCTGCATCTGCACCATTCTGTCGGCGTGACTGCCTTTTTGCAGATAATTCAGGGCAGGTGACAGACAGTTCATTTGCCGGCCAATATGCAGGCTCAGACCATGACCTGAGAAAAAGGCTGCGTTTCTGCTTTCACATCCCGGGATGGGAGAAATATGAATCAGCGGCGCGCCGCATACCGCTGCCTCCGTGGATGACAGTCCGCCCGGCTTGGTAATCACCGCCTGACTGGCACGCATATATTCGAGACTATGAGAAAAAGTCTGTAAATGTTTCAATTATAGGTCTTCTATGATAAAATCTAATTATCATGGAGGGCCTATTATTATGGCAAGAAGAGAAAAGAAACTTTGGGCGGCACCATCCACGAAATGATGGAGGCTGAGATGGACGATCATCTTGGGTATGAAAGGTCTGAGCGGATTGACCGTTCGGAGCAGCCGGACTATCGTAACGGCACGAAACGTAAGCAGGTCAATTCCAGCTATGGCTCCGTGACCATTGATGTCCCGCAGGACCGCCAGTCCACCTATGAACCGCAGGTTGTGAAAAAGCGCCAGAAGGATATTTCGGGTATTGACCAGAAGATTATCTCCATGTATGCCAAGGGCATGACTACCCGCCAGATCTCGGATACCCTGATGGATATCTATGGCTTTGAAAACTCTGAGAGCTTTATCTCTGATGTGACGGATAAACTTCTGCCTCAGATCGAAGAATGGCAGAACAGGCCATTAGACGAGGTTTACCCGGTACTGTTTATTGACGCGATCCAAGCCTGGCTGCTTTTTGTTAAATAGAAGGAAAAACATCCGTATCCCCATAACCCTGAAACGGCGCGTTTAACGCAGAATCGAGAAGCCCTTCATCACGAATACCTTCGCTGCCGCCAGTTTCCTGCAGAAGCTGTGTGCAGCAACAATATTTGCTCTTTTGACAGAATGATCATTTGGCGAGTACCTCATACGCTTCACGATTTTTCGCCAGAAGACGTTTGGATATAGAAAGTACATCCTCATTATCAGCGATCTGCTCCTCTTCTGCAGAACTGAACTCGATCAGCAGATACCGCGGCGTATTGTTTTTCAGAATAACAACCGCTCCATTCTCATCAACCATGCGGGCGACTCGTGAGAAATTCTGATTTGCTTCTGTAATGGAAACAAGGTTATTGGTATTTACATTCATTTGTACGATCTCCTTTCTGTGATACTCTTAGTATATGCATGTTTTAGGATAAATTCAACCTATTTTTGTTTTTTTATTTTCGATAACCAAGAAGATTATTTGCTGATAAAGAGAAAAGAATTATTAAGGTGTCCACAGACAAAATGGACTATTGACACTCGTTTTTAAATGACAAGAGATTTTTTATGGAGACCAGCAAGATGCTCAGAAAATTTTTCTGTTTACTTCTACGCTCTCGTGTGGCAAAATAGCAACGAGAAAGTAAGGTAATGAAATTGTTTGTCAGAGATAAACTTCAATCGCTTGCTGATGAGAATAATGGATATCTGCTGACTTGCTCGAATGTGCTTTTCAGATAAACCTACGATATCCTGCACAAGGCCGCTGAGAGTGCACCTTTTCCTGATCGGGGACTGCGGTCGTGCCACGGAACCGTTGAATTTAATCAGCGGTTAGCACCTACCATATCGAGTGGAAGGATCAGATGGAGCAAGCGGCGAAGACGGGGATTGATTATAAATCGCCCATGCAATAAAAAGGACTTCAATTATGGGATTCGAAAAGAAAGATGCGTCAAAAAATGAATTTATGCTGACCGGCCCTTTGAAATACAAGGGATACGACTGGTGGTGGCATTCTTTTACTGCTGTCAACGAAGCGACCAGAGAGGAAAAGGCATTCTTTATTGAATTTTTCACCTGCAATCCCGCTCTGGCGCAGGACCAACCGGTATTCGGTCAGCTTCCGGCAAACAAAGAAAAGGGCGTCCGGCCCTCCTATCTGATGGTCAAGGCCGGGTGCTGGGGAAAAGACCACTGCCAGCTTCACCGCTTTTTTCCATGGAAAGATGTCAGGATTCACGGCAAGGCACCTTATTCCATTCAGGCAGCTGACTGCTATGCTTCCGACACCAGGCTGACCGGCAGCATATCTGTAACGGCCAAAGATTCCGCCGAACATCCTGAATGGATGTGTGACAGCGGAGAAATGACCTGGGATCTTCAGATTGACAAGCAGATTGCTTTCAATGTCGGCTACGGTACAAGCAGGCTCCTGCGTTTTCTCAAAGCATTTGAAATTTAGTGGCTCGAAGTAGGGATGATAAGCGCCTACAGCGGAACCGTCACTTTTAATGGAACCATTTACCG
>JAJQGR010000063.1 GCA_021200345.1 Lachnospiraceae bacterium
AAATGGGTACAAGAGGACCAAAACCCGGTACCGGCGGCAGGCCGAAAAAGGCCATGCCTCACAAAAAGAATTCCACAACATACAACACGCCGGTGCTTTCATTCCAGAAAAGAATGATTTCATCTCTGTCATCCTCCTGACGCCCCTGCTGATACCAGTACAGACAGGCCGCATAGTCCGGATACTCTTCCAGCGGGACATCAATCTGACTCAGCCATTCACTGCAAGCCTCCGAGCAACTGGCATATAATCCCGTACCGGACTCTTCCGTCTGCCACGAAAACATTTCATCGATCGGCTCAGGGTTTTCGCAGGAAAATACATGATAGCGGATTCCGTCTCCAAAGACAGAAGCCTCCGATTCCAGGCTGTAGGTTTCAGAATAATGCGCTTCCTTCGGCAGTGAAAAGCCCCAGTTGATATTAAGAGTCGTGGAATAATCGGTCATCCTGTCCCAGATCGCATTCGCTCCGGCAAACACAAGGCAGAGACAGACTACTACACAGGCCATGACTATCCAGGTTATTCTCTTTTTCATTCTGTACCGCCCTTCCTGAGTTTCCTGATATCGCTCATGTTCATTCCTTTTCTGAGATTTCGTTCACATGATCATTTTGCTTTCTCAAATCCTGATGCCCCTATTATTCTTCCCCTGTTGCCTCACGGTAAGCATCTGTACCGATATCCTCCCAGGCTGTTTTCCCGCTGCTTACAACAGTTCCGTCTTCATGCACATACGCATAAATATCAAGAATAACCGCATTTTCAGGTGACCATGTTCCATCTTCCGCTTTTTGACTTTGATAATATATATACAATCCACATTCATCATTTTGTGAGTTTCTGTCATAGACCAGATACTTTATGGTATCATCATTTTCTGATATGACACATCTCGTGGATGACTCTGAAGCGCCATAACAGACTTCAAAATTATCAGTATCATGATCAGAAAGAAGATCATATATTGCGAAATATCCATCTTCAATCTGCCATTGCCCTGAAAAAAGCTCTTCTTCCGTGTCGTCTTCCTCATTTTCCGCACCGCCCGTGTTTTCTCCTGTTTCATAGCCATACCAGTTTTCACGATCTCTGCCATAATGAGTATCAAGCGTCTCACTTTCAACCTGTCCGTCATAATATAACCGGAACAGCTCGTCAAACTGTTCCTGACCGGATAAAATAATTTCAACATAATCATCCTGCCATGTAACTTTCCACGCATTCTCCGTGAACGGTCCGCCGTCATTGGCAATCTCAAACCTCGTCCTGGAAATCACGGTTTCGTTCTCTTTCAGCACCAATCGGCCCGGAGCTCCTCCAAATGGAAAATATGGCTCGCCAACTGACTGTAGCTTTAACTCATAAGCGCCGTCCGGCGATTGCTGCATATCTATGGTTTCAACCTTGTATTTCGTCATATAGAGAAGGCTTCCGGACAGTACAGCAAGAGGAAGCACAAACAGAACGCTGATAAAAATAATGATTCCCCGGTTTTCGTGATTCCTGTTTTTGCCAGCCATTTTTCCTCCAACATAGTTTGTCTCTCTCTGTTCAATAATCTGCATAAAAGCGTTCTATTTCATTCCGTACCGCCCTTCCTGTACTCCAACAGGTCGCCTGGCTGGCAGTCTAAGGCCTCACAAAGCCTGGCTAAAGTGGATATCTTCAATGCTTTAGCCTTCCCGTTTTTTAATATGGATACGTTGGAGATCGTGATCCCGACACGTTCTGACAATTCAGTCACACTCATTTTTCTTTTCGCAAGCATGACATCAATATTAAAAATAATTTCTCCTTCCATTGCTGACCTCTCTTCTTTTCATCCCAGTTAAACAATACCCGTCAGATCATTAAGTCACTCTGTTCCTGCAAATCGGCTGCTTTATTGACCAGGTGAGACAAAGCAGCCGACGCTACAATCACCGCCACTCCGACAAATACCACAATCAACGACAGCAGTGTGACGGCCGGATGACTCATGTTCAATAATAACAGCACCACATTCCCACCAAAAAAGAATACGGTATCCACCGCTGTTACATAGGAAATCCATTTAAAAAGCTTCGCATTCTCAGAAGAAAAAGATCTGTCCCTGCCAATATTGGCAGCAATCTTCCACGCCAGCACAAGCACTGTATAGCACGGAATCCCCGATATCCAGAGAAAAATCAGCCATGGCCAGTAGCAATAGGAAAACTCCGGATATCGTACCAGCAGATCCTGTCCAAAAGAAGGCACGATAAAAAAGAAAAAAATCAGCCCGCAGACTCCGGTGCCGATAATAATACATTTTAACCACTTTGAAAGCGTTTTCTGTTCCATGTTCCTTGTCCTCCGATTCATGATTGATAGAAAATGCGTCAGTTCCATTCAGCTGACAGGGAAATCATATCACTGTGTTATTTCAATGTCAATAATAATTTATTGTTTCTCGATAAATATTTGTTGAAATTATCATTTGATAAACAGGGGTGTAAAAGAAAGGCTGAATTGAAAAACTGACTTCCAGTTTGCAAAAGTAAATGCCAGCCTGCACAAGCAAAACATACACACTGTTGAATTGTAATTATCCATTGTATCAAAAAAAGCGCCTTTCCGATAAGAAAAGCGCCTTTTTATCGCATTTTATTCAATATGCCAACTGTTGAATTGTAATTTCTCAACTCTCAGGAGAACCCTCTACAGATGCAGCACTCTCTCCTTGATCTCCTGCGTGCGTCCCTGGTTCCAGAACTGAGTACCAATATAACCGCAGGTCCTGCGGGCCACGTTCATTTTGTTCTGGTCGCGGTTGTGGCAGTTGGGGCACTCCCAGAGAAGCTTGCCGTCCTCCTCCACAATCTGAATCTCGCCGGTGTAGCCGCAGACTTGGCAGTAGTCGCTCTTGGTGTTAAGCTCCGCGTACATGATATTATCGTAGATGTACTGCATCACAGAGAGCACCGCCGGGATGTTATTCTGCATATTGGGCACCTCTACATAACTGATGGCGCCGCCGGGAGACAGCTTCTGGAACTGGGCCTCGAATTTCAGCTTCTCAAAGGCATCGATCTCCTCTGTCACATGCACATGGTAGCTGTTGGTGATATAGTTTTTGTCCGTGACACCCGGGATCTTGCCGAAACGCTTCTGCAGACACTTGGAGAACTTATAGGTGGTGGACTCCAGGGGGGTGCCGTACAGGCTGAAATCAATATTTTCCTTTGCCTTCCACTCCGCGCATTTATCATTCATGTGCTGCATGACCTCCAGGGCGAAGGGGGTAGCCGCCGGGTCGGTATGGGACTTGCCCGTCATGTAACGGACACACTCGCACAGGCCGGCGTAACCTAAGGAAATGGTGGAATAGCCGCCATGCAGAAGCTTGTCGATGGTCTCCCCTTTTTCCAGACGGGCCAGGGCGCCGTGCTGCCACAGGATGGGCGCCACATCGGAACGGGTGCCCTCCAGACGCTCGTGACGACACATCAGGGCACGATAACACAGATCCAGACGCTCATCAAAGATTTCCCAGAATTTCTTCATATCTCCGTTGGAGGAGCAGGCCACATCCACCAGGTTGATGGTCACCACGCCCTGATTGAAACGGCCGTAATACTTGGGCTTGCCCGTCTCCGGATCCACATAGGGCGTCAGGAAAGAACGGCAGCCCATACAGGTGTAGCAGTGGCCCTCGCCGTTTTTGTCCACCTTGTCCCGGAGCATGATTTTCTCTGAAATATAATCCGGCACCATACGCTTGGCGGTGCAGGCCGCAGCCAGCTGGGTCAGATACCAGTAGGGCGTGCCCTCGCGGACGTTATTTTCCTCCAATACATAGATTAACTTGGGGAAAGCGGGGGTGATATAAACGCCTTTTTCATTTTTGATGCCCTGAATGCGCTGACGAAGCACCTCCTCAATGACCATAGCCAGATCATCTCTGGTCTGTCCCTCTTCCACTTCATTTAAATACATGAAAATCGTGATGAAAGGAGCCTGTCCGTTGGTGGTCATCAGGGTGATCACCTGATACTGGATCATCTGGACGCCCTGCTTGACCTCCTCTTTCACACGCATTTCTGCCACGTGGTTGATGGTATCCTGATCCGCCTCAATGCCGTTAGCGGCAAATTCCTCCGCTACCTTCTGACGGTATTTGTCCCGGCTGACCTGCACAAAGGGCACCAGGTGCGCCAGAGAAATGCTCTGGCCGCCGTACTGGGAGCTGGCGATCTGGGCCACCGCCTGAGTAGCCACGTTGCAGGCTGTGGAAAAGCTGTGGGGCTTCTCAATCATGGCCTCACTGATGACGGTGCCATTCTGCAGCATGTCCTCCAGGTTGACCAGACAGCAGTTGTGCATGTGCTGGGCAAAATAATCCGCGTCATGGAAGTGGATGATGCCCAGCTCATGGGCCTCCACAATATCCGGCGGCAACAGAAACCGCCTGGTGATGTCCTTGCTGACCTCGCCCGCCATATAGTCCCGCTGCACACTGTTGACAGCAGGATTTTTATTGGAATTCTCCTGCTTGACTTCCTCATTGTCAAACTCCAGCAGGCTCAAAATCTGCTGATCGGTGGAATTGGATTTTCTGATCAGAGCCCTTTTATAACGATAAGTGATATAATTTCTCGCTACGGAAAAGGCCCTCTGATTCATAATCTGGTTCTCCACCAGATCCTGGATTTCCTCTACATTTAACGCCCTGGTCTGTCCTTCGCAGATGGTACGCATATTGGCGGAAATAACGGCGATCTGTTCTTTCGTCATCTTCTCCGCGTCAGGCACGCTCTCATTGGCCTTGACCACCGCTGCAGTGATCTTGTCTAAATCAAACTGCATCTCCGTGCCGCTTCTTTTAATGATCTTCATTGCTCTCTCCCCATATCTCCTTCATCTGATGATATACGATAATAGTATCCCTGTTCTTCCGTTCCGCCGACTGCGACGGCTCTCAAAAGCGAGTACTTTCATAGTGTACTACATCTTGTGTCTGTTTGCAATAGCAAAATCAAGATATTGTTAATTTTTAAATGCTGTCAGTCTCAGCTTTTTTCATTGACAAACGTCCTTATCTTTTGTTATTCTGATATCAGCATTCATCCATCGCTGTCTGGAGCCAACACCGGCGGCAATCCTGAACGGCACGTTCATTAAACTGAAAATACGAGGTTTTTTTC
>JAJQGR010000013.1 GCA_021200345.1 Lachnospiraceae bacterium
CTTCATAATAGGTATTCAGGCTCTCCGTGGTCATCTCGAAGACCTTACGCACCAGAGAAAACCCATTGGAATGCACTCCGGAGGCGGCAATTCCCACCAGCACATCCCCGGGACAGATATTCTCTCCCGTAATCATCTCCGATTTCTCGGCCACGCCCACGGTAAAGCCCGCCAGGTCATACTCATCCTCCGGCATTAAGTCCGGGTGCTCCGCGGTCTCGCCGCCGATTAACGCCGCTCCGGCCTGCTGACAGCCCTCAGCCACGCCCTTGACAATCTGAGCGATTTTCTCCGGCACATTTTTGCCGCATGCGATATAATCCAGGAAAAACAGGGGCTCTCCTCCCGCGCAGGCCACATCATTGACGCACATGGCCACACAGTCGATTCCCACCGTATCATGCTGATCCAGTAAAAAAGCCAGCTTGATCTTGGTGCCCACACCATCCGTGCCGGACAAAAGCACCGGTTCTTTCATCTCTTTGATCTTATCCAGAGAAAAAGCGCCGGAAAATCCGCCGATTCCGCCCAGCACCTCCGGACGCATGGTCTTTTTCACATGCTCCTTCATCAGTTCCACCGAGCGGTAGCCCGCTTCAATGTCCACTCCCGCCTTCTTATAATCCATAATATCCGTTCTCCTCATATATGTATTACCTATAGTCAGCCATTTCAGACAAATCCAAAATGCATCCTGAACTTTCAGTTTCGAGGGTAAGCAACCATGATCGTTAATAGTTCTTATACCCAACCTCCTGAAGCCTCTCATCCTTCTTCTGCACCGACTCCTTCAGCGACGCCGAATACTCCTTCAGCCTCTGCAAAAGCGCCGGATCAGAGGTGGCCAGAATCTTCGCCGCCAAAAGCCCAGCGTTGACTCCCCCATTGATGGCCACTGTAGCCACCGGGATACCGCTGGGCATCTGCACGATGGAATACAGAGAATCTCTTCCTCCCAGGCTGGTGGTGTGCATCGGGATTCCGATCACCGGCATGGGAAAAATCGCCGCGCACATTCCCGGCAGATGCGCCGCCATGCCTGC
This sequence comes from Lachnospiraceae bacterium, assembly GCA_021200345.1. Taxonomy (GTDB): domain Bacteria; phylum Bacillota; class Clostridia; order Lachnospirales; family Lachnospiraceae; genus RGIG6307. The sequence goes on from JAJQGR010000013.1 coordinate 1,044, forward strand.
CCCGGCGATAATCACTTTGAAGCCTTTCGCCTCCGCGCCTTTTGCGTACTCAAAAAACACATCCGGTTCCCGGTGGGCTGAGATAATCGTCATCTCATAAGAAACCCCCAACTGATCGAGAATATCCGCCGCCTTCGCCATCACGGGCATATCTGAGTCGCTGCCCATCACAATTCCAACCTGCGCCATGTTTTATCCTCCTGTATCGTCTTTGCATTTATAATTTTTTCACGCCAATCCCGCATTGAATATCCACGCCAGACTGACCAATACAGCCAGATTACAGACAAATCCAATCCAGCCAAAGCCATGAAACTGCTCCCTGTCAGAGATACAGATCAATGACATGATCAATCCCGTCACGGACATGATCATCATCAGAAAAGCCGCGAAGCCCATGGACAGGGTGGCTTCCCCACGCATGGTAAAGGATCGGTATATCAAAAGAGCCATCCCCGCCACATTGATCAGTCCGAACGCAAGCCCCAGAATTCCCGAAGGCTTATGGGTCTTGACCACATATTTGAATTTTCTTTTTACTTTCTTCATTTTTTACAAAATACAATTAAGCCATCAGAATATCAGCTTATTCCGCTCTTTTAACAGTCTGCCGCCGCCCACAATCATCAGAATGCCTCCGGCAACACCAACCACAACGGTGACCACTCCGACTACGATGCTCATGTTTCCTACAACCGACATGATTTTATGAATTTTTTCCTGCATTTTATTTCCTCCTGACATTATATTTAAATGATTTCTGTCATTTTTAACTCACACCGCCATGTTATCTTTTGTCTTTCCTTTTTAAGCCCCGTACTGCTCATAATAGGCGTCCAGCGCCGCTTTGATGGTATCGTCGATCACAATCTGTCCCTGATACGGCCTGTTGTACAGATACTCCGTCACTTCCGCCATGGTCACAATGGCCCGGGCCTCAATCCCGTACTTGTCCCTGATCTCCTGCAGGGCGCTGACCTGGCCATCCCTGCCTTTCTCCATGCGGTTTAAGGACACCATCAGCCCTTTCACCTCCACATCGGCCTGGGCTTTCAAAATCGGGTAGGTCTCCTCGATGGACTTGCCGGAGGTGGTCACATCCTCAATCATCACCACCCGGTCGCCGTCCTTCAGGGCACTGCCCAGCAGGATGCCCGTATCCCCGTGATCCTTGACCTCCTTTCGGTTGGAGCAATAGCGGATCTCTTTCCCGTACAGCTGTGAATAGGCGATGACCGTGGCCACAGACAGCGGAATGCCCTTGTAGGCCGGGCCAAACAGCACATCAAAATCATCTCCGAAGCTCTCATGAATCGCTCTGGCGTAATACTCTCCCAGCTTCTGAAGCTGGGCGCCGGTCACATAGGCTCCCGCATTCATAAAAAATGGGCTCTTTCTGCCGCTCTTTAACGTAAACTCGCCGAACTTGAGCACATGAGAGTCCACCATAAATCCGATAAAATCCTGCTTGTACTGTTCCACTTTTCTTCCTCCCGACTTTATCTATCGTCTTATTCTGACTGTTCGATCTTATCATATTTATTATATAAAATCAATCACACAAACGCTGTAATCCTCAAACATCACCGCGATCCGCTGATCGCTGCAGGCGGCGTAAATCACTTTTCTTTCCAGTCCCGCCAGATATGAATCAATTTTCTCCTCTATCTCGCTGTCGTAAGCCGAAAAATGCGCTCTTCCATCCTCATCCACAGCAACGCAGCAGCTATCCCCCATGCAGGCCGTTTCAATTCTCTCAAAATCAACCCCCAGCTCCTGTTCCAGATCAGAGTATACCTCCACAGTTCCGTCACTCTTTACGGCGATACATCTGTCTGCGGAGGCGCAGGCAGATATGCTGACAATCTGATCGGTTGAAACCTGACTTAAGGTAACGCTTCCTGACGAATCAGACTCCCGGAAACGATAAGTCGCCAGGTACACATTCCCGGCAGCTGTCCGCAGGAAGCTGCCGGATACCTCCTCTACAGTTTCCTCTTCAGCAAGAGAATCCGTGACGGAATATCCCGTTCCAGCGTTAAATAACTCCGCCTGCCCGTCCTCATACAGGACCATCACCTCCTCATTGACAATGTTTTTGCTCAGCTGCCTTACTTTCCTGCCTGCGGTCTGTTTTACAATCTCATCCGCATTATAAAATAGTCCAGCAGAGCCCAGAGGATAGGTCTGATACTCAGACTCCTCCGGCAGATCGGCGATGATTTCTCCCTCCGCAGAAACAGCGCAGAGATTATCACCGGGATAAACCTCCGCCAGCTTCTGATCGCTCTCACAAATCATCCAGTTGCCATCCTCATACAGGTAAACCGTCTGGTCTGCGATCACGCAGGGATTGAAATTGAAAAAAGTAAACTGAGACGGCGCCTGAGGAAAATCATAGCTTTCGATCTCCGTCACTGTGAAGCCTGGTCCGTTCAAAGAGGCTTCCGTTTTACTTTCTTGCGCCCCGGTATTTCCTCCACAGGCGACAAGCACCAAAATAAGCAGTGCGGACAAGATACCGACCGATAATTTTCTGCTCATGATTCTATGTCTCCCCCTATCGTCTATACTGCCTTATATAAAAGGAGCAGCGTATTGGCCTGCTTTCCTTTTGCTTTTTTAAACCTCCTCCACCTTGATGGTATTGGTATTGCCCTTTCTGCCGCCGATCTGGCCGCCGGTCAGTACCACATTGTCGCCTTTCTCCAGATGGAAAGTCTCCTTCGCCTTGAGCATGGCAAAATAGAACATCACGTCCATGGAGCTGACCTCCTCGCAAAGCACCGGCGTCACACCCCAGCTTAAGTTCAGCTTGCGCCATACTCTCTCAGAGGTGGTCATGCCAAGAATATCCACCGGGCAGCGGAAGCGGCTGACCATGCGGGCCGTTCTGCCGCTGATGGAATTAACCACGATGGCTTTCGCCCCCACGTCAATGGCCATGGCGGCTGTGGCATGGGAAATCGCGTCCAGATTATTCTGCGCCTCAAAGTCAGTCTTATAAAACAGGTTCTTGTAATTGATCTGCTCCTCCGTATACTCGGCGATTTCCGCCATGGTCTTCACCGCCTTCACAGGGTATTTGCCCGCGGCAGTCTCGCCGGAGAGCATAATGGCGGATGTACCGTCATAGACAGCGTTGGCCACGTCGGAGAGCTCAGCCCTGGTAGGACGGGGATTCTGAATCATGCTCTCCAGCATCTCTGTGGCGGTAATCACGCGGCTGCCCAGCATGCGGCATTTGTTGATCAGATATTTCTGCACGGAGGGAACCTCCACCCCGGGAATCTCCACACCCAGATCGCCTCTGGCCACCATCACGCCGTCGGCCACCTCACAGATGGCGTCCACATTGTCCACGCCGGAGCGATTCTCAATTTTGGCCACAATTTCCACATGCCTGCCGCCGTGGGCATTCAGAAAGTTGCGCAGATCGGTCACGTCCTTTTTATTGGAAACAAAGGAGGCTGCCACAAAGTCCACATCATTCTCAATGCCAAAGAGAATGTCCGCCTTGTCCTGGTCGCTGAGATAGTCATGATCCATCACCTTATTGGGGAAATTCATGCTCTTGCGGTCGCTTAAGACTCCCCCCGCCAGCACTTTGCAGACAGCGTCCTTTCCCCGTATCTCCTGCACCTCCAGGATAATCAGACCGTTATTTACCAGCACCGTGTCGCCAGGGTTTAAGTTCTCCGCCAGCTTATCGTAAGTCACGGAGACTCTGGTCTCGTCTCCCACCACGTCCTCACTGGTCAGGGTAAACAGATCCCCCTCTTTCAGTGTCACCTTCCCGTTTTCAAAGGTCTTAATCCGGTACTCCGGCCCCTTGGTATCCAGCATAATGGCGATGGGCAGGTTCAGCTTTTCCCGCACCTTTTTGATCAGCCCGATGGTCTCTCCATGTCCCTCATGAGTCCCGTGGGAAAAGTTCAGCCTGGCCACATTCATGCCGGCAAGGCACATATCAGTCAATACCTGCTCATTGTTGCTGGCCGGTCCGATGGTACAGATAATCTTTGTTTTACGCATAGCGGCTCCTTTGTGCAAATGGCGCACCCCACCGGCCGGTTTTGCGGAGCAAAACGGCCGCGTTGCGT
>JAJQGR010000189.1 GCA_021200345.1 Lachnospiraceae bacterium
GTCTATAATATGGGTGAAGCCGTAGCCATAGCATTCACTGACGCTGGTATAGGAGAGGCCGTCCAGATCCGTTTCACTATCTACCGCGTCCTGATAAGCCTTCAGCCAGGCTTTCAGGGTTTCATCGTCCCATTTTTTGACCCTGATGATATTGCCATAGTAAGTCCACTCATAGTCCTGATAGGACCAGGACGCGGAATCGGACTGAATTTCCGGATCGTCCACTCCATCCACCGGCTCCAGGCGCACCTGGATGTCGTTGCTCATAAGAATGCCTGCGGCATCATACACGTCAAGGTCAGCCAGGCTGTAGGCCGTCACCACATAGAATTCCGTTCCCCAGGAGGAATTCTCCTGGTTTGTGGCCACAGTTATAAATCCGTCCTGCCCCGCTTCACCAGGCTCTGAAATGGCGGCGATATAGCCGCTTTTACTCACCGCCTGATAGCCGATCACAGTGCCGTCAACTTCAGTGCCGTCTTCTTTCGTGGCGGTGGCGGTATCCAGTACCGCCAGGTTGTAGGGCTGGGTGCCGTTTCCCTTAATCTTCACATCCCAGACCACGAACACGTAGTCATCCATATGGTCCAGATAATCGCTCTCATCGTCCACCATCCACCAGGTGATATAGTTGGACAGCTGGTTGGCCGTATAAAGGCCGGGGGTGTAGCTGACCCCTGTGGAATTCAGGGGGTTTTTGGAGACACTGGCCAGGTTTGCGTAGGTATCCACCAGGCCGGTCAGGGCATTGGGCGTATCGGTCTGGGACTCTGTATCTCCGTTTCTTTTTACATCCACGCTTATTTCCGCCTGCAATGTCCAGTCAGTCATGTCAACGATATCCATGACCTGCAGATTCTTATACAGAACCTGCCAGGCCACGTTTGTGCCCGCGGTGATCTCCCGGTAATTGAAAAACACCAGGTACTCCACGCCATTTGGATCAGTTTCCACGGTCCAGTTGAAGGGCATGCTGGCATTGTAGACATAACTCTCCGTGCTCTCCGCATGGGGAACGGCGATATCCGAGGGATTGATGGGATTACCGTCCCTGTCTTTCAAAAGGGCGTAGGGAATCTTAATCTCCACCGCACCCGCCTCCAGGGTTTCGCTGGTGTGGAACTCCATCTGATATTTCAGGGAAAAATCGGCGGTCTTTTCCACATAGTAGGGATCGTTCTGGTTGACGTAATAAATGTCAAAGGACCAGTTGACACCCGTGATCTCCTCTTCCCCGTTTTCCCCATCCAACTCAGAGGCCAGGGATATTCCGGAGTTCCCCAGCAGGCGGATGTTGCTGACCGTCACCAGGAAAAGGGCTTCCTCCGCGTACGCCTCTGCCAGGATTTCATCGGCCCAGCCATCCTCATAGTACTGCTCCCCGGGCAGGACATAGGTCCCGTCAAAGTCGTCCTCCGCCAGGGTTTCTTCATCTACTTCCTCGTCAGTTTCCTTCTCTGTCTCTTCGTCCGTTCCCTCCTCAGTCTCTTCGTCTGTCTCCTTCTCTGTTTCTAAATCTGCTTCCTCCCCAGCTTCCGGATCCTCTCCGTCAGCCTGGGATTCATCATCGGTTACTTCTGTGTCGTCAGCGTCAGTGGTACTGTCGCTGGGATCTGTGTTGTCGGTATCCCCGGTGTTGGCGCTGTCTTCAGTGCTATCTCCGTTTTCCTCGTTTCCGGCGTCTCCTGTGTTGTTGCTGTCCTCAGTGCTGTCGGTATCCCCGGCGTCGGTACTGTCCCCAACGCTTCCGGTATCGCCACTGTTGTCGCCGGCATCTGTATTATTGGTATTTTCTGTATTATCGCTGATATCTGTATTGCCGGTTTCTCCGGCGTTATCACTGGTATCTGTATTACCAGTTTCCCCACTGCCGTCGTCAGATTCCGTACTGTCTGCCATGTTGGCACTGTCGCCGGTTCCTGTGCTACCAGTATCACCGGTACTGCTGCCGCCTCCAGTGCTGTCAGTGTTCTCAGCATCGCTGCCGGATTCCGTACTGTCCGTGGCGGTCGCATTGCCGTTGGTTTCTGTACTGCTGGTGGTGTCCGTGCTGTCAGCGGTACCCGCACTGTTGCCGGTTCCTGTACTGTCAGTAACATCCACATCGTCTGCGGTTCCCGCATTATCCGCCGCGCTTGCTTTATCGCCAGTCGCTGTGCTGTCAGCCTCTTCCGTGTTCTCCGCATTTCCCGCGCTGGCAGAGGTGATTTGCGCATTCAAATCAGCGTCCGAGGTTCCCATGATGGCCGACCCCAGAGAAATCCCTGTCCCAGGAAGATCCTGCTCCGTCTGTGCGGACGCGCTGTCCGCTTCTTCCGTCCCGGCATCTGTTCCGCCTGACACGGTCACCGTATCCGTCACAGTGTCTGTTGCGCTGATTGTCTGCGACGGCAGACAGGAAAAAATCATCAGGAAAGCAAGAAGAAATGCTGTTGCCTGCTTTTTTAATTTTTTCATGAAACTCCTCCTTCATAGCGCGTGTTTTTCTTACAATTTGCAGCTATTATCATTGATCTCTTTTGCAATTTACGGCTTCGGTGTATTACAACCTTTTCGCTTTACCGCTTATTGTTTTTTATGGCTTTGATACTTTATGGCCTTTCGCCGTTTATGGATTTGGTACTTTATGACTTTGGTGCTTTACGGCCTTTTCTCCGTCTCCTGCGGGAACGATCGTAATCAGATAATAATAAAATCAGGACGCAGGCGATCAAAATCGCCAGCACCAGGGTGCGAATGATCTTTTCCGCCTGGATCAGCCCCTCTGAGGACTCCACCCAGGTTTTTTGTCCGTCTGAGGTCACCACATAAAGTTCCTGGCCGGTTTCCGGTTCCTCCAGGCTGCCGCTCTCACTGGTGTCCCAGGTTTCCTCAGCGTCATCGGCCCGCTGGCAGTAGACCAGGTAGCGGTACTGGCCGCCGGACATATAGGGATGGCAGGTGATCAGCGTGACCATGTCCTTCCCCTCCTGAATGAGCACGGAATCCACGTCATCCGGCTCCACCAGTCTCATCCCCGTGACCCGGTAGGTCAGGGTCTCCCAGGGGTTGGTGATATAGACCACAGACCCATAGGTCAGCTTCTCGATATCCCTGAAAAAAGCCATGCCGCTGTAGCCTCTGTGCCCGGCGATGACACAGTTGGTGGAAGCGCCGCCGATGGGCATGCTGGTCTGGGAAAGCACCGCCGCGCCGCTTTTCAGGTTGTCCGCGTTTGCTCCCAGATAGAGCGGCAGGGTAACCTCCATGTCGGGAATCTGAATGTAGCCTGCAATATTATTTTCCAGATAATAATCACTGAGACGGATGGGCTCCTGCTCATAGCTCCAGGCGTCGGTAAGCCGCTGGCCGTGGTCAATCAGAGCCTGATTGTAATCCTGCATGGCGGCCAGAAGCCCGTCCAGATCCACATTTGATGAGAGGGACAGCTCCTCTGCCGGTTCTCCGTCCTCAACTTCCGTAAACGCTTCCGCTGTTTCCTCATCCGCGGACGAAACAGCCTCTTCCCCACTGTCCTTTTTCGCGGTTGAATCCTCGTTTCTATCCTCAGATGCATCCGTCGTCTCTCCGCCCGCAGCCGCTCCGGTCGAATCTCCGCTTTCTTCCTGTTGATAGGTGGCCTGAAATTCCGCGATCAGGCTGTCCGTCTGCCGGGCCAGCCGCCATTCCATCAGGCTTGGCCAGATATAAATGCCGACGCCGATGAGAATCAGGAGGATTCCCGTCAGGACTTTGACCTTTCTCATTCCATCCTCCCTGGCCGGTGCCTGTCCTGCCGCCTCCTGCGCCGCAGCTTCCGCTGCAGCATTCTGACAGCAAACAGCAGCAGTAACGCCACAATCAGCAGCGCAATGGAAATTCCCAGCGCTTTCATATATTCGTTCATCCACTGGCTCTCCCCGGTTCTCACCGTGAAAGCGCCAGCTTCCTCATATTCTTCCTCATATTCTGTTCTGACGCCCCTGACCAGCAGCCGGTGACTGTTGATGCCGTAGGGGGTGCAGGTAATCAATGTACAGTAATCCGCCCCGCTCTCAATCTGCAGGGATGAAATATCATTGGGCTCCACCACGAGGATCTGATCCACCTCATAGGCAAGCTTCTCGCCGAGCACGGTCAGGATGAAAATATCCCCCTCCTCCAGCTCGGTCAGATCGGTAAATAATTTGGCGCTGCTTAAGCCTGTATGGCCGGTCAGCACACAATGGGTGGAAGCGCCGCCCACGGGAAGGGAGGAGCCGGGCAGATGCCCGACGCCCTTCTCCAGGGTGGAGCTGTCCGTTCCATGATAAACGGGCAGAGTGACGTCAATGCAGGGGATACTGATGTAACCCATCAGCCCGGTGCCGGTGACGTCCAGCAGTTCATAGTAGGTGCTTTCAGAGTAGACCTGGGACTCCTCGGTAAAAGGGTCCCGCAGCTCCACATGGCCGGTGGCAATGGCCTCATTGTAATATTCCGCCAGCTCCCGGGCCTCCTGAAGCTTTTCCTCCTCGGTGTTTTCCACCTGGGCATCGTAGCTGCTGACCAGGCTGTCCGCCCGGTTGACAAAAATCCAGTTGGCCAGAAAGGGGTAGGCCATCAGCCCCACCCCGGCGGCCATGACCAGGATAAGCAGGAGGATTCTGAAAATCATTCCTCCCGCCCGCCGGGATCCGCCGGGTTTGCTTTTGGTGCTTCTCACTGTTGGAATTTCGTCCCTGCCGCTATCGTCTCTGCTGCTTCTCACTCTGCCGCTTCTCACTTTGTTTTGTTTTCTGTGTCTTTTTGATTGTTTCTTTGATCGCTATGATTTCTCATCACCGCGATTTTCCATCAGCTTCTGTATATCGCAGCTGACGTCTCAGGCTTCCTCTTCCTGTTTCTTACTTCTGGTGAGAAAGGCTACGCCAAGGATCATGACGATGGCGCCCGCCAGGGTGAAGAGGATGGTGCCCATACCGCCGGTCTGGGGCAGAGTGAAAGTGGTGGTGTTCTCAATGCCCAGCATGACGTAGGCGTTAGCGGAACTTTCGGATCCGTTTGTATCAGATCCCATGTTTGCGTCGCTTCCATCCACTTTGGCATCCGCTGTATCATCCGAAGTCACCGTATATCCATCTGTGTCCGCCGTCTGCGCTGTGATTGT
>JAJQGR010000018.1 GCA_021200345.1 Lachnospiraceae bacterium
CTTCATCACCTGGAAAAACTGACTGTTGAACCGACTTTCCTTTCGGCTTTCAGTGACTGCCGCTTCTTCGGTCTTGATTTCCTTATCGGCGGGAGCAACATGAACACGCAGCTCCCTCAGGTTTCTGCTTCCAAGCCGACCTGATTCCAGGGCTGCGGCATATTCATCTACAGTTTCTTCCTCCTGCATAGTGGCGTTTGTTTTTTTTCTGAAGTTGAACGAAAACCCTTTTCCTTCATATTGAGCTTTAATTCTGGGATCAACAAAGGCGAATGCAATATCCACCAGCAGCATAACCAGACTGAACGCTACTGCCAAAAACACAACTTCCCCGCGAATAATGGGATAATCTCTGTACGTAATTGCCGTATTTAAATATACGCCCATTCCTTTCAGATTAAAGACATTCTCTATGACTATGGAGCCGCACAGGCCTGCGCCAAAACCGTTTCCCAATGTCTGAATAACTGGAATAAGCCCATTCGGTAATGCATGCTTATACAGGATCTTCTGCTCTCCAAGCCCTTTTGAACGCGCTGTCACCACATAATCAGATCTGATTACCTCCAGCATGCTGGAACGCGTCTGCCTGGCGGCAGATGCCATAAGCGAAATGGATCCCGCAATTACCGGCATAATCCAATATTCAATTCCACCGGTCCCATAAGGCGGCAGCCATCCAAGCTGAACAGAAAAGAGCAGAACCATCATAAGCGCCAGCCAGAAACCAGGAACCGAAACGCCTATCAATGCAAATATCATGCACACATAATCCAAAAGCTTATTCTGATGCGTCGCGGCCACTATTCCCAGTGGAACACCCACAATCATTCTCAGGAGGCAAATCAGCAATGTCAGCAACAGTGTGGTGGGAAATCTCTGCAATATCTCATCCAGGACAGGTGTGCTGGTGACGTACGACTCGCCAAAATCAAGATGGAGTAAATCCCACAGAAAATTTCCCAATTGAACCAGGTACGGCTGATCCAGGCCAAGATTAGCGAGCAGTGCATCTATCTGTTCCTGGGTGGCCCCCACACCCAGTATAATGGTTGCGGGGTCTCCAGGCACAAAGTACATAATAGTAAAAATAACAACAGCAACACCCAGCGTAACCGGTATCATCAGCAATAGTCTTTTTACCACATACCTTATCATTTTACTTCTCCAATACTTCTAATTATCAGGACACTTCCTCCAACGTTTTTTACTCATTCCAGACATATGTGCTTGCCCCGGGTACAGGGTAATTCCAGGTATTTAAAACCAGCTCGGTCACTGTGTTTGGCACCACATTGACACTATAAGAAGCATATAACCCATATTTATAGCAAATCTCATTCATATAATCTCTTAAAGCATTCACATCATCCTCCGTATGTCCGGATTCATGACATGCCACATAAAGAAGCTCCTGGAAAGTGTCATCCACAAGGAACGTATCCGTTCCTTCATGACTTTGTAACTCCTCAGCATTTTCCGCCCAGAACTGGTCGCAGAAATAGACGCCTCCGGCTAACGGATTGACAATCAAATCCCATGCAGAAGAATCCTTGTTCTTTTCATTAAATCCGCTATAATCCGTCACATCCAGTGAAGTTTTGATCCCCAGCGCATCCAGATAACCTGAAATAATTTCTGCGTCCGTAGAGTTTGCACTCATACATAAAATCGTCAGGTTCAGGTCAGAAGCACTTATTCCCGTTTCTTCCTCAAAGGCTGCAAGATATTCTTTGGCGGTGTCAAGATCATACTCAAAATATGGTTCATCATCCCACGCAGACTGATAATCTGAAAACAGCGGACTTGCAGGAGCACTGATTCTCTGACCATATTTCGTTGTATATGTACTTGCTAAAACTCCATCTGCATCAACAGCATACGCAATCGCTTTGCGCAGATTTTCATTGCCGGTAGGAACCGATACGTCGCAGTTAAAAAGCAGGGATGTGCCCTTATCTGAAACCTTTGTTACGAGATAATAATCGTCACTGTTTTCTCCGCCCTCCTCAAAATAGACAAGCTCCGTCGTAGGAACAGATTGGCTCATATCAACATCGCCTGTCTGCAGGGCGATTGTAATCTGGGCAGCCTCCCCAAAGTAGGTGTACTGGATTTCGTCCACATTAGCGTAACTGTATGGCGTCCACAGTGATTCATCTGTCTGCCAGTAATCCTCATTCTTCTCCAATACAAGATACTGACTTGCCACATATTCTTTCAGCTTATAAGGTCCTGTTCCATAAACATCCGTGGACATCTGATCTGAAGAAGCCTCATAAGATGCCTGTGAAACAATCCACACATCATCCCAGGCAGCCCACAGTGAACCTACGACTTCGTCTGAGCTTTCCATTTCAAAGGCGATTGTATAATCATCCACCTTGTAAATATCGCTGAATATTCCAATTCTGGTATGCTCACCATTCGCAATGCTCTGTTCAAAGCACCAAATCACATCATCGGCAGTAATATGATTTCCTAATGTATCATAGATATAATCGTAAATCGTAACCTCATAAGTATTGTCATTTACTTTCTCATAGTCTTTCATCATGACCATATACAGTTCACTGTCCAGAATGTACGCGAGCTTTTCATAAATTTCATAATTCACGAATGCCCGTACACCTCCGGTGATCTTCAGCGGGTTCAATGTGGTAATATCCTTTGTGACGGCCACATTGATTTTGGTAACACCGTCTGTCGATGTTTCTTCGGAATCGTTCTCACTCTGCTCTGCCTCCTGCGAAGATCCGCCGCTGCTGCCGGAACTTTCGTCACTGGTGCTGGAAGTACCGGATCCACAGCCTGCCAGTAAAGCAGCCATCATGCCGCACGTGAGCAGCACAGCCAATAGTTTCTTCATTTTTCCTTTCATCTTTACCTCCTCTGAGTTGTACCCCATTAGGGAATTTTACCGGAAAGTATATTTTCCTTTCCATGCTTATTTGTGCTTGTGATTTTAGTAAAAATCACCATATAATGCAATTCATTTTTTGGTATTATGGTGTTTTTTCCTACAAAATTGCAACAATCCGCCTATTTATTCACAAAATGATTTCATTTTCTGCAATAATTTTGTTGTAATAATAAATCACCGCACATCCCGCGTAATTCATGATTCTTTTGTTAGCGGCATTTGCGTCGGCTTCCTTTTCCCAATCGGACCTGCGAGGCTTCTTTCTTCCGTAAACGGTCTGTATGTTTTTTTCTGTTTCGTTCTCAGTCCCCTGTTTTACCGCTGGTTCATTTCCTACTGCTGCTCCGGGATTTCCCGCCAGAATATATTCCATATTTTTCACAAATCGATCAATATAACCGGCTGGCAGGATTCTGTTGCCGCAGCACAGAATGTCATAGTCTTCGCGCCGCGCCGCGACAGGCCTGAGTTGATCCAGAAAGCCTTTTACGGTTCCCCTGATAAACTTTCTGTTTCCCATTCCGAATTCATCTCCGCAAAAAAGGATTCTCAACTTTTTATCCAGAAACACCAGACTGCCGACAGCATGATCCGCAAGCCGAAACACTTCCAATGTATGGTTTCCCAAATCAATCACATCTCCATCGCCAACCACTGTTATCGGGTAATCCCTCGGGAATGTGATTCCCTGAAAACTCGCGGGGGCAATCGTGGCCAACGGTACGGATTCCTTCGACATCAACGCGCAATCAAAATAACCATTATTTGCGGTATGGTCAAAATGATCATGGGTATTGATAATCCGACGGACCGGACGTTTGGTCAAAGATTGGCAAAACTCCCGAATGTTGCCGCATCCATAGCCGGAATCAATTACAATCGCCTCATCATCTCCCTCTACTAAATACGAAAAAACTCCATCACTAAGTATCTGCCAGCTTCCCTCGCCAATGGGCGCAGCCAGAAAATACGGCTCATCCATTGGCTGCCTGTTTCCATCGTCTGATTCAATCAATATATGGTGCTTTGCTGAAAAATCCACTCGCTTTGTCTGTGTAAACAGCCAGTCACGGATTGCCTGAATACCATAGGCTCGCTGCCAGGTTATTTTATGGTAACTGCACGGGCTTATGGCCTGCCCTGTCTCTTCGTCCGGCTCTGAAATTTCTGTAAAATGAACCGGTCTGTTTTTGGCCATCATTGACCTTACAGCGCTATCCCACGCATCCGGCGCCCAGGCAGGAAGAGAGTTTTTCAGGACCTTTGCTCCGGCTTCTTCCATTTTTCTGATCGCGTTTTTCATAATCGGATATGCCTTTTCATCTTTCTCGGACACTAAAATCCAGAGATTTTCATTTTTTAATTTTGCCATCTGAAAGGGATCCCACTGCCCGGCCACCATAATCGAGGCCGAAAAAAATCCCGGATGCTGAAGCATCATATTACACAGCATCATACAGCCCATGGATTGTCCTGTTCCATACACAAATCTTGTGTCTACAGGAAAATTCGCGATCAAAGACTTCACCAATTCTATTGTGGCCTCCGCTTCCCATGTTGTTGTAAAATTGTCATCCGCTGTCTTTCGTGTATAACATGGTACTACAACAATACATGGGTGTCTGTGCTGCTCCTCTGGTTCTGCCCATATATAGGCTCCCATCTCACGCCGCACAACCTCCTGCGGGTCACTGTAGCAGGATCCCATATCGTGCATAAACAGTACCAACGGATACTTCCTGCCATTCTGATAATCCTGAGGTAAAAACAGGTTATAATCCATATATCTCTCTTCACCGGAAAGACCGCTGTCTCCCGGCACAAAACGGTGCAGTTGAAAACCCTTTACCGATTTCTGAGGCTTATCCCCATTTTTTATTTCCATCCAAATTCCACCTTTCTTTTGAAATTTTCAAATTCATTGTCATGTTGCATAACATAAATTTTAGTGAATATGGCCATATATCGCAATTCAGATTTTTAATTTATGGTTATTTTGGCCAAACAAATGCAATAATCCGTCCATTTATGCAAAAAATGCAAAAAATTCCCCCGCAACTGATGTCCAGCCACAGGGGAATTTATAAACAATCCTCATTTTTTCATTCTATATTACGTTTCGTGAAGTTCTTTTTTTACACCTGAATTATTCACGGTTCAGCTTACGAAATCGCTGAATCCCGTGTAGTTACAA
>JAJQGR010000211.1 GCA_021200345.1 Lachnospiraceae bacterium
ATCAGAGGATTTAAGAACAAAGCTGCGATCCATCGACCACAGGGGCTATCCGGCCTACAAGGATCTGAAAGGCCAGTATGATTTTGGGGAATATGTCCTTTCCATTGATCATGTGCAGGGGGATCCTTTCGCTGCGCCATCCCGGTTGTCAGTGCTGATTTCAGGAAAAAAGGCGGGGTTCCCGGCAGAATATTATGAGAATGACACAAAGAGAGTTACCCTGCAGGATCACCTGACAAGACTGTTCGGGGCACAGCTTTCCCGGGGGAGCATGCAGGCGAACGGATCCGGAAAGAGCGGACTTTTGGCGGCTTCCCGCTGCGGACAGGAGGTGCTGGAGAGAACGGCGTGCCGGGTGCAGAATGGCAGCGTCACTCTTCGTTTTGAGGCCGGCTTCCCTGCCCATGGCCGCACCATTGACGCCAGGGAGTTAGAGAAAATGCTTTTTGACATTCTGCCGGGCTGCGTCAGGAACAGCCTTTTTTATCGGCGGATTGACCAGAATAAACTGAAAGCGGCAATTGAGCTTTGTGAGGATCAGCAGGCGGTAAGAGAGCAGCTGCCAAAGCTGGGGCTCTGTGCCTTTATCGCCAACGGCGCCGTGCTGCCCCGTCAAAGCGGCGTCTCTGACAGGCCAATGGAGAAAGCGGTGCCTTTCCGTTCTCCGGCGTCCCTGGAGGTGACTCTGACCTTGCCCAACAGAGGAAAGGTCACCGGCATGGGGATCCCCAGAGGCGTGACCCTGTTTGTGGGCGGCGGTTATCACGGGAAATCCACGGTTTTGCAGGCACTGCAGAACGGGGTTTACAATCACATCGGCGGCGACGGACGGGAACTGGTCATTGCCGACGAAAGCGCCTGGAAGCTGAGAAGCGAGGATGGACGCAGCGTCACCGGAGTGGATATTTCGCCATTCATCCGCCAGCTTCCCGGCGGGCGGGACACGAAGAAATTTTCCACGGAGGATGCCAGCGGCTCCACTTCTCAGGCAGCCAATCTGATGGAGTGCATGGAGAGCGGCAGCAGTCTGATTTTGATTGATGAGGATACCTCGGCTACCAATTTTATGATACGGGACAAGCTGATGCAGCAGGTGGTCACTCCACAGGAGGAGCCTATCATTCCTTTTATTGAACGGGTCCGCAGCCTGTATGAGGATTTCGGCATTTCCTCCATTATTGTGGCGGGCAGCTCCGGGTCTTATTTCCATGTGGCGGATCACATTATTCAGATGAAAGAATACGTTCCTCTGGATATCACTAAAAAGGCGAAAGCGGCTGCCGAGGCTTTCCCGGCTTTTTCCACAAAGCAGGATCGCTTCCCGGCCTATTCTCAGAAGCGGGTGCCCAAGCCCTTTATGGCGCTGAGGAAAGACGACAGGCTGAAGCTGAAAGCTGTGGGGGTCAGCGAGCTTTCCCTGGGACATGATATGGTGGAGCTGCGGTATCTGGAGCAGTTAAAGGACAGCGAGCAGACCATGGCGCTGGCATATATTCTGAAGCAGCTGGAGCTGAATGCCATGGACGGGCGGCGCAGCATGAAGGAGCTGGCCGACCTGATGGAGAAGCGGCTGGATGAGAAAGGACTGGAGAGCCTGTTTGAAGGGCAGGATGTACGCTCCTCTCTGGCAAGACCCCGGAGACAGGAGATTCTGGCAGCAGTGAACCGGTACCGGAAGCTGAGTATGTGAAAGGAAGAAGAAAAAACGGGCGTGGCCGCGAAAGAATGCGGACTGCCCGTTTTTTGACGGAGGATGGATATATGGATTTTCATCAGGAAGCGGATTAGTCGGAAAGAATGTATTTTTCACAGGAATCATACAGCGCTGATTTCTCAGGAAGTCCGGTTACTACGTAAATCCCGTCCTCCCGGTAATCTGTGCTGGCGACGTTGCTTTCCCGGGTCAGCTCGTCCAGAAGCGCAGCCTCCCGGTAGGGCAGCAGCAGTCGAACATGACGGAGTCTGCCGAAGAGCTGTTCGCTTATCATGTCCAGAAGCTCGTCCAGACCCAGCCCCGGACCGGCGGCCATGCGAATCGTCAGTTTTTCACGGTTGATGATGGGCAGGGGGATGTTCTCAGCCGTCAGATCCGCTTTATTGTACACGGTAATCACAGGAATATCCCCCGCGCCTAACTCCGTCAGAGTCTGGCGGGTGACCTCCATATGCTCCCTGTAATGTGGGTCGGACACATCCACCACCTGCAGTAACAGGTCTGCGGCGCAGACCTCCTCCAGGGTGGAGCGGAAGGCGTCCACCAGATGGTGGGGCAGCTTCTCAATAAAACCAACGGTATCGGAGAGATAAAAGGGCGGCCTGCCCGCAGGGGTCAGCCTGCGGACAGTGGTGTCCAGAGTGGCAAAAAGCATGTCTTTTTGCAAGACAGTCTTTTCTGCCATATCCTTCACGTCCCGGTTGCCGTATTTTAAGAGAAACTGATTGAGTATGGTGGATTTGCCGGCGTTGGTGTAGCCCACCAGGGACACCTGGGGCAGGCGGGATTTGGCGCGGCTCTTTCGCTGGATACTGCGCTGTTTTTTGACTTCCTCCACTTCACGGGAAAGCTCGGTGATCCGGTGTTCAATCCGACGACGGTCCAGCTCCAGTTTGGTTTCCCCGGCGCCTCTGTTGGAGCGGTTTCCGGCAGAACTGCTGGCGCTGCCGCCCTGACGGGAGAGGGCTTGTCCCATACCGGTAAGACGGGGCAACAGGTACTGGTATCTGGCCAGATCTACCTGCAGACGGGCTTCTCTTGTCTTTGCCCGGGATGCAAAAATTTCCAGGATGACGGCGGTTCGGTCCATGATGGGAAGACCGATGGCTTCATTTAAATTGCGTACCTGGGAGGGGGAGAGAGCGTCGTCGAAGACGATGATATCCGCGTTCAGGTTCTCCGCGTAAGTCTTCACCTCCTGCACCTTTCCGGGACCGATGTACAGGGCGCTGTGAGGCTTTTGGAGGGACTGTGTGACGACTCCCGCCACCTCATAACCGACTGCCTGACAGAGGTCTTCCAGTTCTTCCATGTGATGGTCAAAATTCAGGTCGTCCCCCAGATTTAAACCTACGAGGATGACTCTGTCTTTTTCAATGTCTGGTTCGTTCATATTCACCTGCTGTTTTCATATTTAAGAGAATTTTACCTGATTTTTCAGGACATGTAAAGAGGAAGCCTGCAGACGGATACTCCGGTTGTGCAAGCCCTGTCATTTTTCATTAGAAGATTTCACTGAAATTATAGTTTCAAACTATAACTAGGTCTTTTTTTTATGAATTGGCGTCAGATTGATTTGAGTGGTATAGTCAGTGACAGGTGGAAACGATATATTGAAATTCGAAAGGAGATTACGACTATGAGCACTTACAAATTTGAGACTTTGCAGCTTCACGTTGGACAGGAAGAAGCGGATCCGGCTACAGACGCGAGAGCGGTGCCGATTTACCAGACCACTTCCTATGTGTTTCACAATTCCGCTCATGCTGCTGCCCGCTTCGGTCTGACAGATGCCGGTAATATTTACGGCAGGCTGACCAATTCCACACAGGAGGTGCTGGAAAAGCGGCTGGCGGCGTTAGAGGGCGGTGTGGCGGCTCTGGCGCTGGCCAGCGGTGCCGCGGCTGTTACCTATACCATCCAGGCGCTGGCTCAGGCCGGGGA
Source organism: Lachnospiraceae bacterium (assembly GCA_021200345.1). Lineage (GTDB taxonomy): Bacteria > Bacillota > Clostridia > Lachnospirales > Lachnospiraceae > RGIG6307. Next base: position 3,659 of record JAJQGR010000211.1, read on the forward strand.
TCATATCGTGGCACAGAAGACGATCTACGGCGGCAGCTATAATCTGCTGGCGCATACGCTTCCGCAGTATGGAATTACCACCTCATTTGTGGACGCGCATGATCTGGCTGCGGTGGAGGCCGCCATCCAGGAGAACACAAAGGCGGTCTATCTGGAAACCCTGGGCAATCCGAACAGCGATATTCCGGATATTGACGCGATTGCCGCAATCGCGCATAAGCACGGCCTGCCGTTAGTGATTGATAATACTTTTGGCACACCATATCTCATCCGACCCATCGAACATGGTGCGGATATCGTGGTTCATTCCGCCACCAAATTTATCGGCGGGCACGGGACAACTCTGGGAGGAGTGATCGTGGATTCCGGCAATTTTGACTGGAAAGCAAGTGGGAAGTATCAGCCGATCACCGAGGCAAACCCCAGTTATCATGGCGTTTCTTTCGTGGATGCGGCAGGACCAGCGGCGTTTGTTACTTATATTCGCGCTATTTTGCTCAGGGATACCGGAGCGACGATTTCCCCATTTAACGCATTCCTGCTTCTGCAGGGCGTGGAAACCCTGTCCCTGCGCCTGGAGCGCCACGCGGAGAACACGAAAAGGGTTGTGGAATATCTGGCTGGACATCCGCAGGTAGAAAAAGTCAATCACCCTTCCCTGCCGGATCATCCGGATCATGCATTGTATGAGAAATATTTCCCCAACGGCGGGGCGAGCATTTTTACCTTTGAAATCAAAGGAGGGCAGGAGGAAGCCTGGAAGTTTATCGACAGCCTGAAGATCTTCTCCCTGCTGGCAAATGTGGCGGACGTGAAGAGTCTGGTGATTCATCCGGCTACCACGACGCATTCCCAGCTTTCTGAGGAAGAGCTCCTGGATCAGGGCATCAAACCCAACACGATTCGGCTTTCCATCGGTACGGAACACATTGACGATATTATCGCGGATCTGGAGAACGGGTTTGCTGCGGTATCTGGACGCAGAATTTGAAGAACTGCGCAAAAAGACTGGAATCCCCACGCAGACATGGAACAGTCTGCGCCGGGATTCCACGATTGAAGAATGATATGAAAATGATTGATATACAGGTTCCTGGCGGGGCGATGGGGTATTTGGAATATAGAATATCGTTGCAGTATTTTGTGAAACATCAGTAAAATTTATAAAAAGATTGAAATAAGTGCGTTACTCTAAAGGTTTCAATTGTTTTAAGACGGTCGCTCTGATATACTTTAAAGCGGTAGGACGTGAAAAGAAAGACTTCCTTCAGGAAGAGATTGTGTGGGTATGATGGAATATACTGAGGTTCAAAATATTGCAAAAGAAACGATCCGCTATGCACGAAAAAATATCTATTCAGGCATGAAGCTGCTGGATATAAGGGATCTCAGCGAAAGGAAAATGCTGGAACTGGGAGCGGATTCTTTTTGGTATTGGGATATAGG
>JAJQGR010000223.1 GCA_021200345.1 Lachnospiraceae bacterium
ATCACATAGTTAATGGTAGCCTCTGCCGCGGTGCCTGCCGTGGTCGGAATGGCAATGGTATAAACCGTGCGGTTTTTGGTGGGAGCCACACCCTCCAGAGAACGGACATCCTCAAACTCCGGGTTATTGATGATAATGCCGATGGCCTTGCCGGTATCCATGGAGGACCCGCCGCCGATGGTGATCATATAGTCCGCGCCGGAAGCCTTGTAGGCAGCCACGCCGCTCTGGACGTTCTCGATGGTGGGATTGGGCTTAATATCCGAGTACACCTCATAAGCCATGCCCTCCGCGTCCATGATGTCGGTGACCTTCTTCGTCACGCCGAATTTCACCAGATCCGGATCTGAAGCCACAAAGGCCTTCTGAAAGCCCTTGGCCTTCACCAGGCCGGGGAGCTCCTGGATGGCGCCCTTGCCATGATAGGAGATGCCGTTGAGTACAAAACGATTTACCATAATACGTTTCCTTCCTTTCCTTGAAATATTGTCTGTTTCTGACTGATTTAAGTCTAATATAATTTCCGGAAGCATGTAAAGGGGATACGCATATTTTTTAAATTTATACACTATCAGAAAAAAGAGAGTCTGTTAAGAACAGTCTCCCTTCTCTTCCAGATAGCGCAGAAATCCTTCGCACCCATCCACAATATCTCTGTAAGCCGTTTCAAAATCCCCGGTATACCATGGATCCGCCACATCCGGCACCTTACTGGTATACCAGGAATCGGCTGCGGCATTTCTCTTCCTGTTATGCTGAAGATCCGCCGCCTCTCTCCCCTGCCTGGTGTACCCGGTGTCCGGCAGGTTCTCATCCATCGGCTGCTGTGCATATTCCATCAGCTTGTGCAGCTTTCCCTGGGGATCGCCGCCCAGCATGATTCTGGCGTTCTGTATATTATACCGGTCCATACAGATCAGGTAGTCATATTTCTCATAATCGCTTCGTCTCAGCTGCACCGCCCTCTTTCCCTCGCAGGAAAGGCCGTGGGCCGCCAGTATTTTTCTGGCAGGCGGATACACCGGATTGCCCACACCCCGGTAGATTTCCTCAGAACTGGTGGCCGCCGAAGCCACAAAAAAGGCCTGATCAAGGCCTTTTTTTGTCAACATGTCTTTAAAAATAAATTCCGCCATGGGTGAGCGGCAGATATTGCCGGTACAGATAAAAAGTACTTTGATCATTGCCTTTCTCCTATAAAATCGTCCTGCAAAGCTGCGCGTCCGGATGGGCAATCACGGAAGAATCCAGATACATGCCGTTTAGCGCTACTGCATCTTTGGCTCGGTCGATGGCGGCCTGCACCGCGGCCACCTCGCCGGTCAGGTAAAGGTAGGATTTGCCGCACATGCCCTTGGCGATGCGCAGCTCGATCAAATCGACAATGGCAGTCTTGGCAGCCTCATCGGCGGCTACGATAATAGAAGCGGCGTCGTAGGTCTCCAGAATGCCCAGGGCGCTGATATTCTCCACATGGGTGGTGCCGTAGATGGCAGGAAAAATACTCTCATGAGGATTGCCCAGTACAAAGCTGTCGATGAAATGCTCCTCGGCTACGGTCTTCGCCGCGTCCACAGCGCTGCGCACCGCGCTTAAGTCCCCGGTAATCAGTGCGATGTATTTACCGGGGCAGACCACCTGTGCCTCCAGAAGCTCCACCGCTGCGGTCTTGACCATGGTATCCGCCGCGGTCACGCCGGAGGAAACCGTCTTAAATTCTATCATTCCGATTGCTTTTGCCATTTCAACCTACCTCTTTTAATTTCACTGTCCTGATCCAAATGTAATATTGCAATATAGAGTGGAAAGCAAATAAACTGTCGAGCGATTTTTGTGCGATGGAGATGAGACTATTGATAATCGTGGAAGCCTCTGCTGAACACGATTATCATGCCCATAGGCTCATCGGAATGCCCCGCACAGCATGAGTGAGGCAGTTTATTTACTGTCCCACGACCCATTTGCCGTAATCTCAACATATTTATCTGTCACATCCGTCACAATGCCGCAGATCGAAGCGTGCACCGGCACGCTTAGCCCCTGCGCCGCCTCCGCGATCTTCTGCCCTCTGGTGACCTTGTCGCCCTTCTGCACAGTGCAGACCGCGGGCGCTCCGATGTGCTGGGAGAACAGCTCCCGCACCCGCTTCACCGGCCGGACATGATCATCCAAAGGCGCGGCCGCGTCATATTTTGTCAGGCCAAGGCGTGCTTCCAGACGATTCTCCGGTACTCTGCGATATTCTCTGGACTCCTGTACAGGAGCTGGCACAACGCCCTTCGGCGCCTTGATACCGGCCTTGCGCAGGCCGTCCCTGCAATCCGCAATCAGCGTTCTCGGCGACAGACCCTGGGGACAGGAGAACATCTCGCACAGACCGCAGCTGGAGCAGAAAAACAGATTCAAGTACGCATCCAGATCCCCGTAATCATGATTGCTGAAGGCTCTCATGAAACGATGCGGCTCAATCGGGTGCCCCAGATTATGACGAGGACACAAGTCCGTACAGGTCTGGCACTGACAGCAGGAGGCCGCCGCACGCTTCATCCCAATGGAGGCCGGCATGGTCTTCTTTAAGATAATCTGATGATCCTTCGGCAGCACTAAAATGGCATTGGTGGTTCTTGTCACCGGATTCTCAGGACTGCCGATATTGCCCATCATGGGACCGCCCACCAGGTAGACCAGGTCAGGACCCGTCTCTCCGCCCGCCATGGCAACCACCTCTTTTAAGGGAGTTCCCAAAGGCACGCGCACAGTAATGGGATTTAGTACCTCTCCGACCACTGTAACGACCTTATCCACCACAGGCATCTGCTTCTCCAGGGCGCGGTAAATATTATATACTGTCTCCACGTTGAAGACAATCACACCGGCCTCAATTGGCAAACCTCCGGGGGAAATCACCCTTCCGGTAGCCTCATAGATGAGCACGATCTCATCGCCCATAGGATAAGCGCCGGGCAAAAGCTTTAAGCGGACCTTCGGATATTCCGGGAGGTACGCATTCAGCGCCTCAATTGTGCTGGTATACTCTTCCTTGATGCCGATGATGGCTTCCTCCGCCTCCACCACGTCCGCGATCATGGCAAATGTCCTGACAATATCCTGCGCATGCTCTTTTAAAAGCTGCCTGTGCAGCTTTAAAAGAGGCTCGCACTCCGCGCAGTTCATCAGGATGGTGTTGGCCCGTTTATCAATCTTCATGTATGTAGGGAATCCGGCTCCACCGGCGCCCACCACGCCATTCTCTTTTATAATCCCGCTTAATTCTTCTACAGTCATCTTTTTCAAATCCATCCGCTTTTCCTGATCGGACTTATTCACTCTAATCCGGCAGGATCATCAATAATTCCCACAATCGCGGCGTCAACGGGCGCGTCATCCATGCCGCAGCCAATCCGGGCCGCACTGCCACAGGCCACCAGCACATACTCTCCGATGCCCGCGCCGATGTTGTCAATGGCAATCAGATTGCCCCTGTTTCCTCTCATACTGGGAATGGGCTCGATGATCATAAATTTATTTCCCACCAGGTTCTCATTTTTGCGGGTGGATACGATACTGCCTGTTACTTTTCCAATAAGCATAGCTCTTTTCCTACTGTTGCTTCATAATCGTCACAGTGTCACCGGTTTTAATCTTGCTGGCATTGGCCTCATCCGTATCAATGTGCATCTCCAGCGTAAAGGTCGGGCTGACACGAATTTTCACACGATTAAACACCGTGCCTCTTTCATTTTCTGCTTTCACGGACACAATATCGCCGTCATGCACACCGGCCGCCTGAGCGTCTGCCGGCGTCATGTGTATATGCCGCATGGCTACAATGCAGCCCTCTTCCAGATACAGCGCGCCCTTCGGTCCCACGATGGCAATGGGAGCGCTCCCCGCAATATTGCCGGACTCCCGGATGGGCGCATTGATGCCCAGTTTAATGGCATCCGTAGCGGAAACCTCCACCTGGGAAGCCTTCCGTACCGGACCCAGCACTCTGACATTTTCTATGGCTCTAAGCTTGATACCGACCAGTGTCACGGTCTCATTGGCCGCGAACTGCCCGCCCATCAGATCGTTCTTTTTCGTTAATTGATATCCTTTCCCGAACAGCACCTCCACGTGCTCCTGGGTCAGATGGACATGCCTTGCAGATACGCCGACAGGCACCACGTATCCCTTTTCATTCGGCTTCTGATTCTCAATCGCGGCCAGCACCGCTTTCGTAATCATCTCGATTTCTTTTGCTTCCAAAGTCGTCACCTGTTTTTTGTGCCGGGGTCCCGGTTCGCACCGCCCGCAGACACTCACTTTCCCTGATTCTCGTTTTGTCGCTCAAATCATTCCACGGCTGCACACACATCAGGGCATATTATATGCCCTGATATGCTTCAGGCCGCCGCGCCTTTTTACCAAAAGCGCTCCATCCTGTCAAATGTTTCCTGTTTTGGGACTCCATTATGCCTTTGCGGACGGCAGAATCATCTCCACATCGTTGTGGGGTCTGGGGATTACATGGGTTGCAATCAGCTCGCCCAGCTTGCCTGCCGCGGCAGCGCCGCTCTCTACGGAGCTCTTCACCGCGCCTACATCGCCGCGAACCATCACAGTTACCAGTCCGGAACCGATCTTCTCGGTACCGATCAGCTTTACGTTCGCGGATTTGCACATTGCGTCCGCCGCCTCGATCGCTGCTACCAGTCCTCTGGTTTCCACCATTCCTAATGCTTCCTGTGCCATTTTTTTGTTTCTCCTTTCTTGTGACAGGCGCCATGCGCCTGTGCTATGCTGTAGTGTTATTTTACTGTTTTATCACCCGATGTCTGAATCACCAGATCGGGGGTTCTATTTCACCGGCGGGATTTTTAGCCCGCTCGGTTACTGACTCTAAACTGCGGAACCTGCTCGCACTGACTAAGGCCAGGCGCACGATTTCGGAGTGGGGGTTGGCGATCACACCGTGTGATACCGGTTTTTTAATGCACTTTGCGCATGCGGTTTCCACCGCCTGTGTCACTGCCGCCACCTCACCCTGAACGATCAGAGTTACGAGCCTTCCGCCCATTTTCCGTTCCCAGGTGATGAAC
>JAJQGR010000153.1 GCA_021200345.1 Lachnospiraceae bacterium
GGCTTTGTCAGTGATTTTGCAGCCGTGTCCCAGGGTTTTTATTAGTCGGTGGTTTCAGAGACAGGGGAAAGTGCGGAAGCGTTTTTTGCGGATGCGGAATATTTGTCCGCGGAAAATCTGCCGGGAAGTGAGCAGGAGGCGGAAACGCTTGTCCTGTATGCTTCGCAGAGTCTGTCGGCAGGAGAGGGCCGGCAGATCAACTGGGCCGGATATGAAAACGGAGCCTTTGTTTCCTGGAAAGACGACGGAACCGGCACAGAATATTATTTGAGCGATGTCAGTCAGGATGCCGCATGTGAACAGCTTCTCATGGACATGGGGCAGGAGGCTAACAATCAACAGTTCGATCTGATCACATGGCTTCTTCTTCTGTTTGCCGGCTTTGCCCTGATTATACTGGCGGTAAACGCCTTATATCACAAAAGTTATACGGTATATATGGCGGCAATCACGGAGGCGCTTCTCTTTCTGATTGTTTTTGGGGGAGTGGCGCTCACGCTGCAGGGACGGCGGACATCTGAGGCTGAAGAAAATGAAAAATTCAGCCGGTATTATCTGGAGCTGCTTTCGGAGAATTTGGATGCCGGTTCGCTTCAGAATATGGAAGAGGACAGCTTTTATTCCGCAGATGCTTACTATGCTGTGTGGAACCGGTTGTCGGCTTATGTAAAGGATGACAGAACAGAAAGCTTCTTTGCTGATCTTTGTCTGGTCAGAACTGAGGATCAGATGATTTTGGTCAGTGCCAGTGGGCTAAACGGTCTGTCTTTGGAAAGCGTTTACGGAAACGGGGAAGAATTCCTGGAGGTGGAGCTTGAGACCCTGGATGGCCTTTCCTGTTCCCTGACAGCGGTTTTGACTATGGAGCGGGAGGGTTGGTTTACGGATTCCTTTCCCTGGGTTTATCTCCTGGCTGCGGTACTGCTGTTTTTGCTGGGCAGCGCAGTCTGCCTTGGGCTTCTTTTCCGGCAGGGGAGAGAGATTTCCGGTCTTTCCCAGGCCATGCTGGCGGCCTCCGGCGGACAGGAGGTTTTCTCCAAAGGGACTGCCAGAAGTAAAGATGTGGCACTGATGTGGAACAGCTTTATGGAAATGCAGAAAAAGATCAACAGGATCAATTACGCCAGATACCGGATTTATGAATCCTGTTACCGTTTTGCTCCCAAGGATATTGAAAAAATTTTCGGCAGGGACTCTATTACGGAGGTTGAGGGAGGGGACTTTGTCCGCCTGAAAGGAACGGTGGCCTTTGTTACCTCAGATGAGCCGGAAGCTGCTGATGAGGAATCCGCCCTGCGGATGAGCAAATTTGTCACACTGATTGAGAAGCATCAGGAGGAAAGCGGCGGCTACTTTGTGCCGGGGAATTCGGATCTGACAAGCCTGAGAGTTCTTTTCCTGGAAAAAAACTCTCACAGTGTGGATTTCGGGACCGCATTTCTGAATGAGTTTTCCGCTTCATCAGGGCTTGACGGCATGAGAACCGGAATACTGCTTCATTATTCGGAATTTCTGTACGCGGTGGCCGGCAATGAACGTCAGTGTTTTCCTTTTCTTTTATCGGAAGAAAAAGAGCAGATGGAACGTTTCGCGGCCTGGTTTCGGGAGCTGGACTTAAAGCTGGTGATGACAGATGAGGTCAGAACCCTGGAAAAAGCCACTGAGGACTGCAGATACATAGGCTATATTTTCATGGAAAATTCCGGCAGAAAGCTGGAGCTGTATGAAGTGCTCAACGCCTGCGCCCCGGTGGAGAGAAGGCTGAAGCTTGATACGGAGGAGAAATTCCAGAAGGCCATCAGATTATTTTACCAGCATGATTTTTATCTGGCGAGAAACGGATTTTCGGATGTTCTGAAAGTCAATCCCTTTGACCAGATCAGTAAGTGGTATCTGTTTACCTGTGAAAAATATCTGAACCAGGCGTACACAAGCGGCGACATCTGCCAGCTGCGGCCAAAGGACTGAGAAACTTTTGGTGACTTGCTCTGGAAACGCCGTAGACTTTAAGTGAAACCATGGAAAGGAGGAAGAAGGGTGAATAGCAACCTGTTCAACGTATTGCTCACAACCGCGAAAGCGAAGATCACGCCTCTGGTGACCAAGTTCAAGCTCTGGACCAGCTGGAACTATATCAGGACAAAGTTCATCGCCCTGATTCAGTCCCTTTTTACCAAGGTGCTCAACTTCAAGCCCCGCCATAAGAAGGATTACTATGAGGTCTTCGGCTGGCTGGTCAGCAAAAGGCTTGCCTACGGGATGGTGGCAATCGCTGGACTGCTCAGTCTTTATTATCTGTTCTGTGTGAGGAATATCCTGCCTGAGACGGATGAGAACGCGGTAAAATCCTACTCCTATGACTCTCTTTTTCTCAGGTTTACAAGCGGCACCGTTCAGATCAAGGCGGCTTCCGGTTATCTGGCCTATGAGGGAGAGGTGGCGGACGGAGCTGTCACGGGCTACGGCACACTGTACAATTCCGACGGTGTGATGGTTTACCAGGGAAATTTTGAATATAACGAATATCAGGGAACAGGCACCCGCTATTATGATGATGGAACGCTGATGTACACAGGGGATTTTGAGGATAATGAATTCAGCGGAAGCGGAAAGCTCTATCGGGAGAACGGCACCCTGGAATATGAGGGAGAATTCTTGGCCGGGTATAAAGAGGGAAGCGGCAGTCTGTATGATGCGGCCGGAAGCCTGATTTACACCGGCACCTTCACCAGGGATGAGCCGGTATACAGCGAGCTTCTGGGAAAAAAAGCGTCGGAGATCTCGGAGAGTTATACCGGCGAAAGAATCATCTACGAGCAGGACGATGTATTTTCCGTGATATTGAAAGATATCAACGTTATTTATGCCAACAATCCGGACGCGGTTACTTTGGAGGATGAGATCACTGCCGCAAAAATTCTTGTGCTGAAAGACGAATTTGCGGCAGGAAACAGCCTGCTGAAAGACAAGGCATCTCTGGACAGTTATTTTGGCACAGTGGCGGAAGCGCTTGATCAGGAAGCAGATTTGTCTCAATCAGTGGCCTTTACCCTGTCAGAGGGGGAAAGCTCCTCCGTTCGTCTTGAGATAACGCAGGAATACGAGGATTATCGGGAGGTCATCGCCTACGAGGGAACCTGTACTTCATATACTTATCAAAAAGACGGGCTGAAGTATACGTTCTTTTCCACAAAAAAAGACGGATCATTTTCCTTTTATATGATAGAAAAAGAGGAGGGTTAGGGCCTGATGAAGAAACCTTTGATGGCGGCTGTTCTTGCGGCGGCCCTGACAATTTCAGGATCCGGGCCTCAGGTAATGGCCACAGGCACGGAGCAAAGTGCACAACCGGTTCTGACCCCGGCGCAAACGCTTGCCCTGGTTCTTGCTGATGACAATGAGTATCTGGAGCTGAGCAATCAGCTGGCAGTACAGACAAAGGACTATAAGCAAGCTGTAAGCGATGCAGGAGGAAGCGATGAGGAGGAATATCTCTGGTCGGTCCTTGCCCGGGTAACGCTTTCCCAGGAAGAAAGTCTCTCAGAATATTATTCCGCGGTAACCCTGCCGGTGCTGCTCGAGGCCGGGATGCAGGTGACGCAGGCACAGATGAACAGCCGGGAGTATGAGCTGGAAAGTGAGATCACAGGTCTTTACATACAGATTACGACCTGTCAGGAAAGAATCTCCACACAGGAAGAACTGCTTAAGGAGAAAGAGACCTCGCTGACCAAAAAGAAAGCTCTGGTGAAGTCGGGACAGGCGGATTCTTCTGAGGCTGAGGCTTTGTCGGAGGAAGCAGAAGCGCTTTCAGAAAGCCTGGAAAAAGATAAAAGCGCCCTGGAAGCAGCAATTGAAAAATTGTCAGAATATATGGGAGAGGAAATAAAGGAGGATGCCCTGACCGTTGAGATCAATGTAGAGGAAACGGACTGGGATCATGCTCTTGAAGAGCTGACCGGCTGGGCGATCAACAATGACGAAGCTTATCTGTCGGCATGGGAAGTTTCTCTGGAGGTTCTGCTGAGCCTTTGGACCGATTACACGGTGCTGAATGAGGAGTATGCCATTCCGGACAGTATTTTTGAATATATTGTCAGCGCGGGCGGGGGTGAAGCCATAGATACGGACGCGTTTTATGAGGAATATACCTTATACTGGCAGGAGCGGACAGCTGCTCTTGAGAATCTGGCTTTGACGCAGACGGAGGATCCTTCTGATCCCGAAGACACTTCCGGATCCGGGGATGCTTCCGATCCAGGTGAGACGGAAGCGGCAGAGGAAACCGCGCAGACAGAGGAAGAAGCTTCCATTCCACAGACCGAAGAGGAGGATATTTACGCTCTGTACGACGCTGTCCTGGAGTATCAGAATACGGTTCTGGAGCTGGAAAACCAGGCACTTGCGGTGACGGAGAGCGTGGAGGAAGCGTACAATGATCTGCTCAGTCTGAGGGATACTTATACAGAACTCCAGGAGCAGCTTCAGGAGCTTCAAAGCAATCAGAAGCTCTACAGGGTGCGGTACCGCATGGGCGAGCTGTCAAAAGAGGATTATGAGTCGCTGACAGAAGAGCAGAACACTCTTCAGCTGGATATTCTGGACGCGGAAAGCCAATACCTGCAGGCGTATGTTTCCCTGAACAGTGTTACAAACGGAGGGCTTTCGGCTCTTTTGGCGGGAGAACTGGAGGCGGCACCCTCCCAGGAGGAAGATACCATCGCCCAGGCGGAGGTTGTACTTTCCATCAGAGCTTATCCCGGCGAGCAGAAGTTTTCTTTGAACGTCACAGTTGAGGAGGAATATGCCGATGAGATTGCATCTTTCGAGCTGTGGAACGGCGAAGTTTTGGTGGGAAGCCGGACAGAGGTTGATGAGACTCTTTTCGCCGCCAGTCTGAACAGCACAGAGGAGTTAGAGATCCGGTTTTATGATCAGGCGGGCGGTCTGCTGGGAGCTTTTGAGGTAGATCCATCCGTGCCGGTCTCCGTTCTTGGAGTCAAAACCGGATATGAGATGAAATAAGGAAAAGCAATCTGGTGATATGTCAAGCTAAATTTTAAAAAGTTTTTTGGCTTTAT
>JAJQGR010000030.1 GCA_021200345.1 Lachnospiraceae bacterium
GGTGTCCGCGTCCCTCTTCTCCACTGTCCCCTCCACAGAAATACACATTTCCTTAAAAAGGCCGTGCAAAAGGGAGGTGTCCCGCATGACAATCTGGAGCACGCCGTACATATCCCGCAGGTCCACAAAGGAGACTCCACCGTGGTCGCGGATATTTTCCACCCAGCCGGCCACCCGAAGGGTCTCTCCAATGCGCTCCTCCGTCATTTCTTTCAGTGTGATGTCCCGATAACAGTTTTTCATAATAATTCTCCTTACTAATGATACATCGAAGTTCTAAGTTCGTGAAAAACCTCACTAAGAACTTCGATGGGCTTTCTCACTAAGTTCGGTGATCGCCAAAGGCTCCACCTCACTAAGTGTTCAATGCCAAAAGCCCCGGACATGGTCGAAACCATATCCGGGGCGAACAGTCATATTCCTATGCACATCCGCGGTACCACCCGCATTCGCAGATCGCTCTGCCTCAAAACCGTGTAACGGACGGCGGCCGTACAGCCCTACGCCATCAGACGATGCTTTCGAACTGTCTGCTCCGGAGTGTTCCCCATATCGGCTTTCACAAACGGCGCTCTCAGTCGGTGACGCCGTATTCCTGTCGTTTCCCTCGAAAGGAGTCTCCTTCACTGCATTCTTGCAAAAGAATAGCACATCACCGGGCAGAATGCAAGCAAAAAATTTGAATACCTGGCCCGTCAAAGACCTAAGACAGCCTCCAGCCCCCGGGCAGATAAGTCATGGTATTGTCAATCATATCATCCGCCAGCTTCTTTACCTCCATTTCAGACGCCCGCCCCTTCACCAGCGGATCATTCTCAAAGGCCCGATAGACCAGTTCCCTGTTGCAGGTCAGCGCCGCCTCCAGCGTATACTCATGATTCTCAATATGAGGCATAAGCAGCTCTTTCACCGGCTTTGGTACGGCTCCCGCAATCAGGGGCTTGATGGAATCCCGGCTGAATACCGCGTTGGTCTCCACAACGGCGGAAGCAGGCAGGTTGGGAATCTGTAATCCGGTATTGGGAATATTGACATTGCTGACCACCCGGTCCAGCCCGCACAGCGCCCGGATCAGCAAAATGCTTTCCTCTCCGGTGGGCTTTAGCTCCATTTCCTCCTCGCCGCCGGAAAGCCGGGCGCTTCTCTTAAGACGCTTCTTTAAATCCTCTTTTCTCCAGTCCACGGTGGTCAGGCCAAACTTCCAGCTTTTCACCGTCTCCGGATCCTTTAAATACTCATCCCCCGGCATAAACTCCGCCAGATGCCTGTCCCCCGCCGCGGCGATCAGGCCAAAGCGGCGAAACAGGTCAAATTTCACCCGATGGGCGCAGGCAAAGGTGTTGTTGGCCCAGTTGGAGTCCACCTCGTTGTATCCTTCCTCATAATGCTTCTCAATATAATCTCGATAGACCGGGAACAGATCAATTCCCCGATAAGAAGCCTGGTCAAACCAAGTGAAATGGTTAATGCCCAGCACATTGACATGGATATCCCTGCGGTCAATATTCTCCAGGCCAAAGGTCTCCTCGCAGATACCCTTTAAGACCTTCTGAGTGCCGAACACCTCATGACAGCAGCCAAAGGCCTTAATCTCAGGGAAAACATGATACAGTGTTTTCACGCACAGGGACATGGGATTGGTATAATTAATCACCCAGGCGTCTGGTGCGTATTCCCTGATGGCATTGGCGAACTCCACAAACATGGGCAGGGTGCGCAGGGCGCGGATGATGCCGCCGGGCCCCGCTGTATCTCCCACAGACTGATAAATCCCCAGCCGCTCCGGCAGATGAACGTCAGACTGCATTTCATCAAAGGTCCCCGGCAGAATGGAAATCACCACAAAATCCGCCCCTGTCAGGGCTTCTCCAATCGTTTTGCAGGTAGTATATTTCCACTTCCCCACAGTGTCCGGCCGGCCGGTCAGGTGATTGCCGATGATCTCATTGTTCCTGGCTGCCTGCTCATCAATGTCATAGAGACGGATGGTGCCGCTAAGAGAGGCATCCATGGCCAGATCTGTCATAAAGGTCCATGCCCAGCCTCTGGAGCCGCCGCCGATATACGCGATCTGAAGATCCGTTATCCTGTTGTTTTCGTACTTCACAATTTTCTCCTCCAGTCAGTCAAAATACACCGGCTTTCCGGTTCTTCCTGACTCATAAATGGCTTCCAGAATTCTGGTCACCGTCAGCGCCTGTTCCGGCTTCACCACAAGCTCCCCGCCATTTACCACCGCGTTGTAGAGCACCATCTGTTCTATGTCTGCCGGATCCTCTGAGGAACCCTCAAAAAAATCAACGCCGCCGGATTTCAGATCCGGCTCCTCGATGCACTGCCTGCCATATTTGACACGATTGATTCTGAGCCCTTTCTCCATGTCCGCCCCAGCCAGCGTCCCGCACAGAGTGGTCCGCGCTTCTTTTACGTCCGTGGTATTCAGCGCCCAGGAGGACTCTAACACAATGGTGGCTCCGTTTTTCATACGGATAAAGCCAAAGGCGGAATCTTCCACTGTGAAAATCTCCGGATCCCAGTCGCCCCAGGCGTTTCCGGTTTCTTTCTGATCGGCCAGCTTGCGGTACACAGACCCCATCACCATTTCCGGCTCGTAATTATCCATCATCCACAGGGTCAGATCCAGCGCGTGAGTTCCGATATCAATTAACGGTCCGCCGCCCTGCTTCTCCGCGTCCAGGAATACGCCCCAGGTAGGAACGGCCCGTCGGCGCACAGCATGCGCTTTCGCGTAATAGATCTCACCCAATTCTCCATTTTCACAGGCTCTCTTGAGATATCTGCTGTCAGCCCGGTAACGGTTCTGATATCCAATGGTCAGAATCCTGTGGCTGCGTTTTGCGGCCTCCAGCATGGCTTTCGCCTCCGCATAGGTCTTTGCCATAGGCTTTTCACATATGACATGCTTCCCGGCCTCCAGGGCCGCGATGCTCACAGGCGCGTGCGCATTGTTGGGCGTCAGCACATAGACCAGCTCCACATCCTCCTTTAAAAGCTCCTGATAATCCGCATAGACTCTTGTGTCCGGGGTGCCGAATTCCTCCTTCGCTTTCTGCGCTCTCTCCTCAATCAGATCGCAAACCGCCACCAGTTCAAATTTTCCTACATGCTTCATGGCCGGAAGATGCTTCTGATTCGCAATTCCGCCGCAGCCTACAACCCCAACTCTGATTTTTCTCATTTCTTCCATTTAAAATACCTCTCATTCTTCAAAGCTGACCGCCTGTCCCTTTTGGGCCGACTCCACAATCGCTTCCATCAGTCTCATAACCCGCGCTGCCTCGTCCAGCTTAATCAGACTTTCCTCTCTGCCCTCGATCACCGCCATCACGTTCCGATAGAAATCCCGGATATCGCTCTCCACTTTTGGAAGAGGCTCCTCATAAATGCTGTCCTCTCTCCTGGGCGCCATGGTTTTGGTCAGCCCGGCCGCCGTGATCACCGGCGTCACATCCTTCTCATCCACGCCGCTGGCCCGGACAATCCGGCCTTTCAGATTCCAGTCTTCAATCACCGCCGTGCCGTCCGCGCCCAGCACATACCATCTGGGCAGAGAGATAAAGTTGCTGGTTCCCACCTCAACCACCGCTCTGACGCCGTTTGCAAAGTACAGCTGAGCGCAGAAGCCGTCATCCACCAGCTGATTGGTCACATTGGTAACAGAGGCGTACACCCTTTTCAGCGCCACCCCGGGAAACATCTGCAGCATCTGATCCAGAAGATGGACGCCCCAGTCCAGAATCATTCCGCCGCCATGCTCCTTCTCCTGCCTCCAGTCCCCGGGAATTCCCCGGGATCCATGGACTCTGGATTCCACACAAAACAGCTCTCCCAGGCTTCCGTTTTCCAGGATCTTTTTTACCGTCAGAAAATCCTCGTCCCAGCGACGGTTCTGGTGAACCGTCAAAAACATACCCGTCTTCTCAGAAACCGCCCTCATCTGCTTCAGATCTGTACTGCTTAGGGTGATCGGCTTCTCGCACACCACGTTTTTTCCCGCTTCCATGGCCGCAATGGCAATTTCTTTGTGCACGTCATTGGGCGTGGCTACAAGGACCATATCTATCTGAGGATCCGCCAGCAGCTCCTCCAGGCTTCCACAGGCTTTCAGCCCTTTCTCCTCTGCCGCCGCCAGTCGGGACGGTTTGATATCCCAGACGCCGGCAATCTCCAGCTCATCGATTCTCCGTATCAGCTTCTCATGCCAGCCTGCCATTCCGCCAAATCCCACAATTCCAAGCTTATGTCTCATTTTCTCTCCCTTCCGGGACCGGCAGGCCAGAAGCTCTTTTCTTTTGACCTGGCAATCCATCTATTTTTTCAGGCCCAGTACATGGAGCCCCTGTCCTCATATATCAGTATATTTTTCAGGAAGCTGATGGCTTTCTCCAGTCCCTCTTTCCCGGACATGAGCCCATCCTCATGTTCAATGCTTACCGCATAGTCATATCCGGCCATCCGCAGCTCAGAGATGATGTTCTTCCAGTACTCCTCCCCATGGCCGTAGCCCACCGTGCGGAAAATCCAGGAGCGCTCCAGCTCCTGACCGTAATGAGTCGTATCCAGCACACCGTTGACCGCGGTATTCAACGAGTCGATCTTCGTATCCTTGGCGTGGAAGTGGAACAGCGCCCCTGCCTTTCCCAGCTCCCGGATAGCTGCGCTGGGATCCATCCCCTGCCAGATCAGATGGCTGGGATCCAGGTTCGCGCCAATATTCGGCCCCACCGCTTCCCTGAGGCGCAGCATTGTTTTCGTATTATAGACACAGAAGCCGGGATGCAGCTCCAGCGCGATTTTGTTGACCCCGTGTTCCGCGGCGAAAGCAAGCTTCTCTTTCCAGTATGGGATCAAAACCTCATTCCACTGGTATTCCAGAATCCGGCCAAAATCCTCCGGCCAGGGGCAGGTGACCCAGTTGGGCGTCCGGTCCGCACTGCTGCCTCCGGGGCAGCCGGAAAATGTATTCACCACGGGAACTCCCAGCTTCTCCGCCAGCAGAATGGCGTCCGTCAGATCATCATCATATC
>JAJQGR010000341.1 GCA_021200345.1 Lachnospiraceae bacterium
TGTGGAAATCGGCGACGGCATCCGCGTATCTGAGAGCCTGGGCTCTGATAATAACGATGCCTTTTTCGCAGATGAAACCGGCATTCACAAGGCCACCAACCATTCCGGCGGCACCCTGGGAGGCATCAGCGACGGCTCTCCTCTGGTGCTCCGCGCTTATGTTAAGCCTACACCCTCTATCTTTCAAACCCAGCATACCGTCAATCGGTCCGGAGAAAATACAGAAATTACCATCAAAGGCCGCCACGACCCCATCATCGTCCCCCGTGCGGTGGTGGTGATGGAAGCCATGACGGCCCTGACCGTTCTGGACGCCCTGCTGATGAATATGACAGCAAAGCTTGACAGAATTATTGATTTTTATAAAGCGTAAGGTTGGTCCATTTTCACTGCGTGAGCTTATAGAAAATCACGCAGTTGGGCTCTCCCACCGGGATCTCCTTGGCGCACATGGCGATGGTTCCCTTTTCAAGATCCACATTGAAAAAGGTCATAGTATTGGATTCGTGGTTCAGACTGACCAGGTGCTTATTGTCCGGAAAGAGCATGGCATCCTTGGGGTAGGAACCGCTGATGGGGAGGCAAAAAATCTTGGAAAGAATGCCCGTATCCTCATCTCTGTTAAAGATCACCACACTGTTGTCCCCGGCGTTGGAGCTGATCAGATATTTGTAATCCATGGAAAAATTCAGGGCGCTGGCCGCCGCGTTTCCGGAAGTATAATTGCTCAGGGTGGAAATGGTCTGCACCTTTTCAAAATACGGGAGACCTTTTTCCTCTTCATAGCTGTATACCGTGATGAAATTTTTCATTTCATGGACGATGTAGACAAAACGGCCATCCTTACTGATCTTGATATGTCTGGGGGCGGAATCCGGTTCGGAGCGGATCACATCTACCTGCTTGACCGTACCGTTTCTGTGATCGAGCTTGTAAACATTGGTATGATCAAGGCCCGAGTCCGCTACCAGCAGATATTTATTGTCTCTGGTCATCTTGGTACATACAATATGGGCGCGGAAGCTGCGATCCGCGATGCTTCCCATGCCTCTGTGATAAAGCTCATCCGTGATTCTGCCAATGGAACCGTCTTCGTTAAGCTTGAGCACAGTCAGCTTGCCGTCATGATAGCTGCCCACAAACAGAAATTTGTCCGCGTAATCCGTGGAAAGATAGCTGCCCCGCATACCATTGATGCCGGCGTGATTTAAGGTCTTCAGATCCCCGTTTTTCAATATTTCATAGGATTCCACACCGGTATCCGTGATGGAATACAGATATTTATTATTTTTGGAAAGAGTCAGATAGGAGGAATTGGTGATCTCCACCTCGTTCTTTGGATAAAAACGACCCTTTTCCATGTCTACATCAAAAATTTTAATTCCCAGATTGTCTCCCCGGGTATAGGTGGAAACATACGCTACATATTTATCTTCTGCCATGGCCGCGCCTCCTGTTTGTCAGTTTAACACCGCTGTGTTTTTAAGTCAATTATAAACTGTATTTCCGCTGTTACTATTCCCTCAGCACCGGATAGGGTGGAAACGGATACTGAACCGTTGTGAAATCTCCGGACGAACCGGGCATCAGCGCCTGGGGCACCTGGCAGCTGCAATCATTTTGCACCATATCACTATCCGCTGTACAGCAGCCGCAGTCCTCTAAGCTGCCTGCCCCAAACCTCTGCTTCAAGCTGACAGTGTCAGCTCTGCTGTCAGTACAACAGCCGCAGTTTTGGTTTGCGGCCAGTAAAAAGATACATATCATCCACAAAAACTCCATGGATAACCCTTTCACAGTCTTTTACTTTAATTTATGCGGCGCGCCGGATGCGGTGCCTGTCATCTTTGCTGGAAACTAAAATCCCGTTCGTTCGTCACCAACGGAAGGTTCCTCAACAAAGCCAGGCTCCCTGACAGCCTCCAGCACATAAATTGTCCTGGCAGGAACCGTAAGCGTTCTCGCAAATTCATGATCCTCCGGCAGCTTTTCCGTAGCAAGCACCACCTGCCATCGCATCCCCTTGCGCAGCAGAGGCAAAGCGCATTCATGAGCCTGCCAGTGCATATTGAATACCAGGAACAGAAGACTGTCCGGCTCTCCCTGGGGTGTCACGGCATAGGCGCCGTTCAGCAGCACGCCCAGCTCTCTTCTGTATGGCTCAGAGGATGTCATATAGGCCTCCAGCCCATGGAAAGAAATGTCCGGATAGCCAAGGCCCTTCACATCCGCGCCGGTCAGGGGCTGTTCCATGTGCAAAATCGGATGCTCCCTGCGAAACGTAAGAAGTTCCTTTACAAACTGATAATGCCCTCCATTCTTTTTCAGGTCGCGCCAGTTGACCCAGGAAATCTCATTATCCTGATTATAGGGGTTATTGTTGCCTCTCTGGGTTTTGGACATCTCATCGCCCATGTAAAGATAGGGTGTGCCCTGGCTTAAGGCAAGCATGGCAAAAATATTCCTTTTCTGCTTTTCACGGAGAGCGTTCACCGCCCTCTTGCGGGATGGCCCCTCCTCACCGCAGTTCCAGCTGTGATTGTCATTGGAGCCGTCCCGATTGTCTTCGCCGTTGTCTTCATTATGCTTATAATCATAGCATACCAGGTCGTTGACCCGGAAGCTGTTATAATCAGCTATACTGTTCATGTAAGCCACAGACCGGCCGTTTTTCTTCAGCACCTCCATCATGTCGCTTAAGGTGTACTCATCCCCTTTCAGGAACCGGCGGTAAGCGATCATGGGTCCTTCATTGAAAGCGCAAAGGCGTTTTGTCATAAACTTTTCGTTTCTGTCAGTACCCGAAGCGTCCTCAAAGCCATAATAAATCAGCTTCACATCAGACAGCAGCGGTGCATTTTTGATCATTTCCATATTGATATGATCCGCCAGAAGCTGAAAGCCATCCACCTGATATTCCAGTGTCCAGTGCTCCAGAATGGAGAGAATCTCCCGCTCATTGACCGTGCGCGGAAAATAAAACTGCATCCAAAGCTCCATCCCCCGTACATGGCAGGCCTTCACCAGATCCTTAAATTCCGAGGAGGCGTCCCTGCCCGCCGCATAAGATGCCTTCGGCGCGTAATAAAAGCCCTCCTGATATCCCCAGTAGTTCAGATGTTTCCGTTCTGTATCCGCCTTTGGGGGCAGATAGGCGCCATAAGCCGCTCCGGCAGGATCAGATTCCCGATCCATGTGAGTGGCTTCTATAAATTCATAGGCAGGCTGCAAAAGCAGACAGGTAACGCCAAGCTCTTTAAGATAATCCAGTTTTTCTGTCACGCCCGCAAAGGTTCCCTTATGCTTACAGCCGCTGCTTGGGTGCTTTGTAAACCCCCGCACATGAAGTCCATAGACCACTGCCTGGGAAAAGGAAATATGCGGCTGCTTCGTGTTCTCCCAGTTATAGTCTCTCCTGGTCAGAACGCTCTCCATCTGAGAAGCCGCAAGCTCCTCCCCATAAGCGTGCTTCACAAACTGAGCGCCGTTTTTATCCGGTACTGTTTTATCTCCCTCATAAAAGGAAGCCAGTTCATACCCTGCCGGCACATTCTCTATCTGCATGGAATAAACGCTTCCGCAGCGATAGGTCTCCTCAAAGGGAATCCGAAGCTCCTCCGACCCGGAACGTGTGGATTTCAACACCACCCCGCAGTTTGTCTCCTGTGATACAAAGGAGGCCCGAATGGCGCGGCCCTGACGCCGAATGCCCAGTGGATAAGGTGCCGAAGATCTGGTGGTAATGGTATTGTTCATGAGCGGTTCTCCTTTGAATCATATTATGCTTTATTTTACCATACATCGCATAACAGAGTAAAGAAATTCTTTTAACAAGCGGGAATATCCGGTTGCAATTTTTCACAAAAAAGCGTAGTATAGGAAACGCTTTTGAAAGGAGGATTCCCCATGACATACGAAAATGAACCCGTGGATGAAGAAATGACCGTCACCCTGGATCTGGAGGACGGACGCACGGTAGAATGCGCCGTCATCACCATTCTGGAGGTGGAAGGCAGGGATTATATCGTGCTGCAGCCCCTGGATGATAACGGTGAAAATGAGGACGGTGAGGTCTGGTTTTATCGCTACAGTGAAAATCCGGACAATCCGGCAGAGGAACCAAAGCTTGGCTACATTGATGACGATGCCGAGTACGAAGCCGTCGAGGACGCCTTTGAGGAATTCCTGGATGATGTGGAATTCGACGAAATCGTGGACGAAGAATAAAGCCATCGGGAAACCCGCCGCAGGATCAAATCATAAAGATGATCTCACGGCGGTTTTTTCTTCCAGCAGATTGTGAAGAAACATGCTGGGCCTCTTCAAATGCCCCGCCTCCCCGCTGATATAGTAAATTTCCAGCGTATGCTTTGCCCTGGTCATGGCCACGTACAAAAGGCTGCGCTTCTCCTCAATCTCTGCTTTGGACAGATTTTTACCCCTGGGCATTCTGCCCTCGTTGACATCCGGAAGGATCACGGTATCATATTCCAGCCCCTTGGAGCCGTGCATGGTCATCAGGTGCACACCGCTTTGGGGCTTTGTCTGTTTATTTTTGCTCTCCCGAAGTTGAAGCATACGTTCCGTCTCCACATAGTCCAGCCAGTCTTTTACCTCGATGTACTGTTCCATTTCTCCGGAAATCTCCTCAAACTGCTCCATCGTTTCCTCGTACTGATCTTCTGCGTCAGCCAATGTATTTTTCAGGTATCGGCCGTAACCGATTCCAATCCAGATATACTTCATGGCAAGGGCGGGGCGCATTCCCTTCAGATGCTTTACCTGGGACGCCAGGGGCGCCGGAAGGGCAGTAAAATTCACAATCTGCTCCCGGGTGATAAAGCGGTTGGGTTTATTGGCAATCCTTAAGATATCCTTTCTCTCCCCTTTTCCCAGACCCAGCTTCAGATAAGCTTCCACATCCAGATACCAGTCCTCATCAAAAACGCTTTTAACCTTTTCTTTGATCTGGTAAGGGATCTTTGCTTTTCTCAGACGGTGAGTAAAGGCTCCCAGCTCCTTGTTGGTACGGCAGATCAGGGCGCAC
>JAJQGR010000297.1 GCA_021200345.1 Lachnospiraceae bacterium
GGCGATGCGGTCCGGGCCAGAGAATACCGGCAGGCTTATGGCAAGCTGATGGGGCTGTTTGATCAGATGGCGGCGCTGATGGGGGAGGAACAGCTGGCATTTGGCGAGACTGCCAGGATTTTGAGGGCGGGCTTTGAGGAGCTTAAGGTGGGCGTCATCCCCGCCAGGCTGGACCAGGTGCTGGTGGGTGACCTGGAGCGCACCAGACTGCCCCAGGTGAAAGTGCTTTTTGTTCTGGGGGTCAACGATGTGAACATTCCGGGGAGCGCAAGTCATGGCGGCATGCTTTCCGATCTGGAAAGGGAATTTCTGTTAAACCGGGGCGTGGAGCTGGCACCCAGCCGCCGTCAGCTGCAGTTTCGCCAGCGCTTTTATCTGTATCAGCAGCTGACCAGTCCCGGTGAAGAGCTGTATCTGTTTTATTCTCTTCTGGACAATGAACAAAAAGAGCTGCGGCCTTCTTATTTTATCCATACGGTGCAGAAGCTTTTCCCCACGCTGGCGGTGAAGCCTCTGGGGGAGGAGAGGCCGGAGCATGCAAGCGAGCTGCCTCAAAGGGTGGCGGTCCTTTTACAACAGTATGTACAGGGCCTTCTGGCAGAGTCAGAAACGGATCAGCTGCTGGAATTGCTGACTCTATTCCAAAAATACTATGGGGATGGGAGCGTTGCCTCCTATATTGAACGGGCTTTTTGGCAGGGAGGAAAGGAAAGAATTGCACCCGGGACTGCCCGGGATTTATATGGAAGCGTGCTTTACGGCAGTATCAGCCGTCTGGAAAATTATGCTGCCTGTCCCTACGCCCACTTCCTGAAATATGGTCTGCGTCTGAGGGAACCCAGGGAGTACCGGCTGGAGAGTGTGGACATGGGAAATATTTTCCATGATGTACTGGCAGGTTTTGGAAGAGACCTGGGGGAGGCCGGGTATGACTGGCAGAGCTTCCCGGCGGACTTTGCTGAGGAAAAATTAAATGACAGGCTGGAGGACATCCGGACTCTGTACGGAGACGAGCTGATCCTGGACACAGCCAGAAACGGCTATGCCCTGCAAAGAGCCGGCAGAATTTTACGCCGCACAGTGGAGGTGCTGCAAAAGCATATGCAGGCCGGAAATTTCAAAACTTATGGGCTGGAGCTGCCTTTCTCAGTGGACTGTCAGTGGAATCCCTCCCGGGAGCTTTTCATGCGGCTGGAGGGACGCATTGACAGAGTGGATGTTGCCATGCAGGACCAGGACGTGTATGTGAAGGTCATTGATTATAAGTCCGGGAATGAGCAGTTTTCTGTGGACAGTCTGTACGCGGGGCTTCAGCTTCAGCTGACGGTGTATCTGGATATGGCTTCCAGGCAGCTGGCGGAGCAAAATCCGGGCAAAAAGGTGCGCCCCGCGGCCATGTTTTACTATCGGGTGGCGGATCCGGTGGTGGACATGGAGGGGGCGGAAAATCTGGATGAGCTGCCTGAGCTTCGTTTAAAGGAGCAGCGCTCCAGAGGTATTCTCAACGCTTCCCCCGAAGTGGTGGAGCTTCTGGACCATACTTTTGAGAAACAGTCCACTGTCATTCCCTTCACCCGCAATAAGGATGGGCAGGCGGCCCGGGGATCAAAAGCCTGTACGGAGGAGGAGCTGCTTTTGATGGAGCAGTATTCTGAGTATAAGGTGGATGAGCTGGGCAGGCAGATCCGGCAGGGGCATATTGAGGCAAGTCCCTATCAGCAGGGCACGGAGGAGGGCTGCACCTGGTGCCCCTACAAAGGGTGCTGCAGCTATGATGAGAAGCTGCCGGGCTACCGGAAAAGAAGGATTCCGGTGATGGATCAGGAGGAGGCACTGGCCAAAATGCAGGAAACCCTGAACCGGGAGGTGTGGGAGAATCCGGATCAGAAAGAAGCAGCGGAAATCATGCAGGAAAGCCTGCGGGAGGAGCCATGAGCATGACATTTACCCCGGATCAGCAGCGGGTGATTGAGACGGAACATAAGAATATTCTGGTGTCCGCGGCGGCGGGCAGCGGCAAGACCGCGGTGCTGGTGGAGCGGATCATTCGTAAGATCACTGACCGGGAGAAGCCGGTGGATATTGACCAGCTGCTGGTGGTCACCTTTACCAATAACGCGGCGGCCAGTATGCGGGAGAGGATTGGGCAGGCCATTGAACGAAAGCTGGAGCAGCATCCTGAGGATGCTCATTTACAGCGCCAGGCGGTGCTGGTGCATCAGGCACTGATCACCACCATCCACAGCTTTTGCCTGTATCTGGTCAGGAATCATTTTGAACAGATCGGCCTGGAACCGGATTTTACGGTGGCAGATCAGGCCACGGTTGATCTTCTGAGCAAAGAGGTGAAGGACGATCTGCTGGAGCGGTATTTTGCCGCGGCGGATCCGGATTTTGAGTATATGGTGGAATATTTGTGCCATACCGGCCGGGAGGCTGCCCTGGAGGATGATATTGATCAGCTTTACAGGCGGGCCATGAGTATGCCATTCCCGGAGGAATGGCTTCTGGAGAGAAAGAAGGATTATGATTTTTCTACTCTGGAGGAGTTTACGGCTCGTCCCGCGGGAGCTTTCCTGCTGTCTCATATCAGGGGACTTCTGGCCTCTTATCGGGAAGGGTATCGGGCCGCGTTAAAGATTGCCATGGAGCCGGACGGCCCTTATGTTTACGTGGATACTCTGGAGAGGGAATTAGAATATATAGAAAAGCTGTGCGGGATGGACTCTCTGGAGCAGTTGAAGAAATACCTGCCCGCCATGGAGTTTGCCCGACTTTCCGCCAAAAAGGACGCGGTCATTGATCCTGAGAAGCGGGAATGGGTGAAAACCTGCCGCACCAGGATGAAAAAAAATCTGGAAAAACTGAGTGCTGACTTTTTCGGAAAGAGTCCCCAGTCTATGGAAACGGAGAATGCCGGAGCCAGGCGGGCGCTGGAGATGCTGGTACAGGTGACTCTGGATTATATGCACGATCTGGATCGGGCCAAGAGAGAAAAAGGCTATGTGGATTTTCATGACATGGAACACATGGCGCTGCGGATTCTGCTCAAAAGTGATGGCCAGGGGAACTTTACCCTGACAGAGACTGCCCTCAGCTACCGGCAGCAGTTTCAGGAGGTCATGGTGGATGAATACCAGGATTCCAATCTGGTGCAGGAGTATCTGACCGCCGCTGTATCCCGGGACAATGACCGCTTTATGGTGGGAGATGTGAAGCAAAGCATCTATCAGTTTCGTCTGGCCCGGCCGGAGCTGTTCATGGAAAAATACCATGAATATGCAAAGGACGATGAAACCAGTGTGCGCATTGATTTAAAGCAGAATTTCCGCAGCCGCCCCCAGGTGCTGGAAGCGGTCAACAGCGTGTTTTTAAAGACTATGACTATGGAGAGCGGCGGCATTGCTTATGATGAGAGCGCGGCGCTGTATCCGGGAGCGGTGTTTCCGGAGGATCCTCAAAAGGGAAGCGGGAATGACCCATATGCCTGCGAATGCGTTATTTCCTGTGGGGAGCTTCCCCGGAACCTGGATGCCAGGCAGCTGGAAGCGTATTCCGCCGCCCAAAAGGTTAAGGAGCTTCTTCGTGACGGCAGGATTTCAGACGAATCCCACACAGGACTTCGGCCGGTTACTTTGGGGGATATTGTGCTTTTATTCCGCTCTCCTTCCCTTTATGAGGAGGCATACAGAGAAGTATTTGCCAGAGAAAATATTCCCCTGTCCTTTGTCAGCGGCAGTGGATATTTTGACGCCAGGGAAGTGCAGAATCTGGTGAAATTCCTGGAATGCGTAGAAAATCCGCTGTCAGATCTCCCGATGTATGGAGTGTGTATTTCCTTGTTTGGGGAGATGACGGAGGAGGATCTGGCCCGGGTGCAGATTTATGATCGGGAGCAAAAAGAAGAGCAGGAAAGCTTATGGGGAAAGCTCCACAAATTTACGCAGGGGAATCCGGAGGATCCGGTTTCCTGGAAAATTCAAAAGCTGCTGGATTCCATCCGGAAGTATCGCCGGCAGGCGGAGTACTGTTCTGTGGAGGAGCTTCTGCGGAATATTCTGAATGACTTTCATTATCGGGAGCAGATGCGGCTTTTGCCGGACGGAGAGAAGCGGGCGGCCAATGTGGAGCTGCTGATTGAACGGGCGGCACAGTTTGCTTCCAGGGGACAGCATGGACTGTTTTCCTTTGTCAATTATGTGAAAGAGCTTCACCGACAGGAGATTGATTATGGGGAATCCTCCGCGGCGGATCAGGCTCATGCGGTGCGCATGATGAGCATTCATAAAAGCAAAGGGCTGGAGTTCCCGGTGGTGATCGTTGGCGGGCTGGCTCACAGCTACACCATGCGGGACCGGCAGCAGATGCTGCTGATCGACAATGATCTGGGGCTGGGGATAGATTATGTGTCGCCTGCCGGAAGAAGCAAAAATAAGACGCTGCAAAAAAATGCCGTTTCTCTGAAAATGGAGCGGGATATTCTGGCGGAGGACCAGAGAATTTTTTACGTGGCCATGACCAGGGCGAAAGAAAAGCTGATTCTGTGCGGATACAAAAAGAATGGAGAGGAGTTGTTTGTTTCAGGAAATGCCGGTCTTCACCCCATAGAAAAAAGCCTGCGTCATCAGGACAACACCTGCCTTTTGTCAGACATTCTGTCTGCCCGTTCCTATCTGGATCTGTGCCTGCTGGCCGATTCACCGGACTCTCCTTTCGTATACCGGCTTTTTACTGCCGCGGATCTGGCGGAGGATGAGATTCTGGAGACGGAGGAGCAGACCGGGAGAAAGGAAATCCTGGAGCAGCTGTTTTTCAATCAGAAGGAAAGGGAAAGCCCTGGAATGCTCCGGGAAAACCCGGCACTGGAGTATCAGTATCCCTGGACAGAGCTGACCAGAATGAACGGCAAGACCAGCGTGTCTGAGCTGAAGCTGGCGGCCATGGAGGAAGAGCTGGGGGGCGTGGCAGAAATGTTTGAGACAGAACGGGTGGTGCCCTGTGTGCCCCAGTTTATCAATGAGACCCGGGGTCTGGGGGGCGC
>JAJQGR010000112.1 GCA_021200345.1 Lachnospiraceae bacterium
TCCGTACTGCACGAAACCCATCTTCTCATACAGTCTTCGTCCTCGCTCGTTCCCCTCAATATACTCCAGTTCGATCTGGCGCACCTGTCTTTGTTCGGCGATACGGATCATTTCCTCAAACATCGCCGTGCCGATCCCAAGACCCCAGTATTTCTGAAGAATACCAATCATAACCTCTGCGCGATGTTTCGTTTTGATTTTATTATAAAATACAATCTGGCAGTTTCCCGCGATTTCTCCTTCCATCTCACAGACAATCATGAGCTGATTTTCTGACTGATTGATGCTGTCCAGATATGCTGCTTCCTGCGCAGGTGTCTGCGTACACTCCTCCGGATAACGAATGACAAACTCTGTCTCCGCCGCACAAATTCTTAAGTAATCCATCATGGCTTCCGCCTCTGAAAATGTCGCGGATGGAGTACGGAAAAGTGCTGACTGGCCGCTTTTCAGGGATACTTTTTTGGACTCATAATTCATGAAAATATTCCTCCTGCTAGTTAAAATGCTTTTTCAACGCAATTTCCGTTGGAATAATCGATCCAATTAAAAATATCAGTTCTACCGTCGTCACAACTGTACATAATATTCCCAACACATCCTCATCCGATCCGTAAAACACAACATGAACCGGCACCGCCAGAATCAGAAATCCCCATCCGGCCCTCCACCAGAGCTTTCCCGCAAACTCATGCGCAAATTTCCAGGTATCCATATTTTTCATCGACTGCTTTGTCCTGTACCCAACCACACCGTTAATCTGTTTTGGGCAATGCCTCCACATCATTCTCCCGGCAATGATCATGAGCACCGGGATCAGGCAATCGCACAGGAATATAAACCACCAGAACCACATATAAATCGCATCCTCCCCATATAATTGTATTTCGTTTTATTAAACTTCCCGGCAAACCGGAGTTCTGCGGATCAGATATGAAATCTTTCTTTTTCCACAGCCTCATACAGGTCTCTTCCCATCTTTTCTTCAAAATAAGACTTCAGGTAAATATTATTTTCCCATTTATCCTGCGCATATGAACCATATCGATTTTTCACATCGTTCATGCGATCCACAATATCCATTACAAAACCAGCCCCGGAAATTGCATCACATAACTGAATCAGACGATCATAGTCATCATAGACCGCTTCCTCTAATTTCCTGATAATTTCCTCTGTTTCCGATTCTGTAGCATCCCGGTTTCCGACATAATTGTCAATGCTTTGCACATTAAAGGAATGTGTCAGACAGATTTTTGCCGCCTCATCATATCCTAAGTCCATCATATATCGGTATCCATCGATCACATGTCCCAAGTGCCTTTTCCCGAATCTCCTGCCAATATCATGAAGCAATCCTGCGATATATGCTTTATCCGCATCCATACCAGTTTGTTTTGCAATACACTGCGCACAATGGGCTACTGTTCTGCTATGATCTCCCCATGGTCCCGGATTCATCGACTCGCCTTCCCTTAGAATCTCTTCCGCTCGTTCTTTTGTAGGTAACATAAATATCCTTCCTCTCTCTATCTATCGATTTTGAATCGGCAAACTGGAAATTGCACTTTATCACTGCTCTAAGATTAGAAATTTGAGACAGAAGAACGCTTTTTTTCTAACACAATCAAAATCTTCACTCTGGCAAGCCTAAAATCTCACTAATATTTCGGAATGCGATTCTCTCAATCTCCTCATCAGTAAAATCCATTTGATTCAGGATGTCACAATACGTTTCATAAATGTCTTGCGGCTCCACTCCGTGCACCTGTGGGTAATCAGTTGCAAAAATAAGTCTCTTCGCACCAAATTCCTTTAAGATTCGATTTGCCAGTGAAATTCCATAAATCCGTACAAGTTCCGGTAGAAAAGTGGAAATATCTACATACTCTGTTCCCTCAAGCGCATCCTGCCATCGGCAGCCTCCCAGGTGAGATATGATAAATGTGCCATCCGGGAAGACTCTCGAAAGATTATGTATCCGATCTGGTGCGCACAACGAGAAATCGGTTCCGCCATACGGGTAGGAGTGAATCATAATCGGTACATGTAAATCACACGCCTTGCGGACGACCGGCACCATCTCCAGCGAGTCAATCGGAATGCCCAGATTCGACGGGTGCAGTTTCAGGCCTTTCAGACCGCACTCTGTCACTGCCTGCTCCAGGAAATAAGGCGCGGTATCATAGAAGTATCCACCCACAGGAAGAACATCTGCAAAAGCAATAAATTTCCCATCTGAGCAATCCACCATACTGCCAAGCCACTGATTTGTCTGGCTACAGTCCCGATAGTAGGTTGCCCCCTCGTTGATCGGGACGAGAAGCGCTTTCTCTACATGATATTTTTCCATTAGATCCATATATACATTTGGATCTGCCTGTTTCCATACGCCGTCGATCCACTCCAGTGTCTCCGGCGGAACCAGATGCACATGTGCATCTATTTTTTTTACTGTTTTCCAATCCATAATATTCTTCCGATTTACAACTTTCGATTTATTGCCTTATCTGACTCCTCGGCAACCTTACATACAAGCATTCCTCATAAATTCTTCCTGCGCATGATCGCTTCTTCCGTTCTGTATTCCTCAACAAATCCACATCTTTCAAATAATTTTACAGAAAGATTGTCAATCGCAATATTGTCATATACTCTTTTTATACCAATTCGTCTGGCTTCTTTGCATAATTCATCCAGCGCATAACCGCCATACCCTCTGCCCCTGAATCTGTCCATAATAATAACATCTATCAGATATTTCTGCTCACCCGGATTATAATGATATGCACACTCCCCAACCAGGCTGCCTGCCTCATTTTTGATATAACGATAAAATTTATCACGATCGGCATGACCAACCCAGTAAGTTTACCAGTCGTTCCATCTATCTTCATGAAATGAAATAACTACACCCCACTTTTTGTTATAGGACATGGTGTTTTCATCTGAGAGCAGTTCTTTTCTAAACCATAAATCAGAAATCTGCGGCTTTACCAGTTTCATTTCATTTTCTCTGTTGGGTAGCTCCACTGAAGTGTACGCAGTCGTTTTGATTTCATATTATATTTCTCCTCACAGGTAAATACTGTCCAGATCAGTATAGCAAACCTTACTTTCCTTTACAATTTAAGTTTTTATGAAGATAACAAAATGCGTAACAGTCGCCCGCTCCGCATTCACAATACTCTTCTATTCTCAAAGGAATGTTTCACGTGAAACATTCCCATTATCCGTTGCTGTCACTCATTCATTTTATCCACAATTTTCGCAGGCTTCACAGTCATCTCCACCCACGCCGGGGCAAATCCACTGCGGATTGCGTTCCGTGCGGAACGGATATTTGACCAGGCGCAGCAATAAAAAGGCACTTTGTCTCTCTTCAGAATCTCAACAGCCAACCTACTCGTCAGTGATGATGCAATGCCCTTCCTTCGATACTCCGTCAGGACATCTACACCAATCTGCCACATAGAGTCACAATCAGCAGAGCACGCCGCCAGGCCGACCAATTTACCATTATCATACGCGCCTGCGCCAAGCACATCCAGTTTTTTTCTATCTTCACAGAGGGCATTGCTCCATTCTTTCCGATATAAGTTGGAAAAATCTTTCTGGTTCAGAATTTTAATTTCATAATCACAAAGTAATTCCGCCAGTCGGTCAGGATCCGGCAGGAAATATTCCGCCATAAAGCAGATTTTCTGACCCATCGGCGCAAGGCGCTCAGCGAGCCAGTTCATGGAAGGTGTTTCAAAGCAATGGTAAAAATCAAACTTATGAATGTATTCCCAGACAAGGTCTCTGTACTCCGATTTTACAGAGGCAACGATATTGCTGCCGTATGACACTAAATTACAGGTGATGGGTTCCTTATAATATATTCTGGCCCGTTCACCGAGCGCGAAGTCAACCATCACATGGTCTGGTTTCAGGAAATCTTCCATGGTGCAGTGATTATCCGCGGCTGATTGCTCCATGGCGATTTCAAGGATTTCCTGTTTTGTGTACATGGTCTAAGTTTCTCCTGTTTTTATACTGTTACGCTGACGGGTTTGAGCCTGTGTTAGTATAAATAAATTCAAAAATTTGAACTTTTCAAAAAATTGTCCATTATCAAATCGGCTCTTTCGCCGGCAGCCCGGCCTTTCTTGGATATTTCTTTGGCGTTGCTTTTACCTTATCAATCAGAAATAACACCCGATACTCTTCCTCTCCCAAGTGAAATTCCACTTTTTTCTCATATGCTCCACCCAAAAGAGAGATTGCCTTTGCGGCCTCCCCGATTTCCTCCAGACCCTTCTGTGATTTGTAGGGCACGAAATACCCGCCTCTCCTCACAAAAGGCAGACAGTATTCGCTTAAGGTGCTCATGTTGGCGACAGCTCTGCTGACACAGATGTCATATTTTTCACGATAGGCCGGATTTCTGGCGAAATCCTCCGCACGGCCGTGAAGCGCCGTCACATTTTCCAGCTGCAGCTTCTCTGTCACTTCATTTAAAAAATTGACCCGCTTATTCAAAGAATCCAGCAATGTAACCTTCAGATGCGGAAACACGATTTTTAAAGGAATGCCGGGGAACCCGGCGCCGGTTCCCACATCAATCAGAGTAGTACAGATTGATAAATCGACCCCTTTCACTAAAGAAACGCTGTCCGCGAAGTGTTTCTCACAGACCTCTTCAAAATTCGTAATAGCTGTGAGATTCATCACGGAATTCCATTCGATCAGCAGGTTGTAATATTGAAGAAACTGGTCTTTCTGATGTTCTGTCAATGTAATGTTGAACTGGCTAAAATATTTGTCCATAATGTATCGTTTTGCTTTCCCATTTTTCTCGCTAACGCCGTTTCGCCTCCATATACACCAGCAGTACGCTGATATCCGCCGGGGACACGCCGCTGATCCGGCTGGCCTGGCCGATATTCACCGGCAAGAATTTTTTCAGCTTCTGTCTGGCCTCAATCCGTAAGCTCGGTACCTGATCATAGTCAAAATCCGGCGGGATTTTTTTCTTTTCCATTTTCTTAAAC
>JAJQGR010000070.1 GCA_021200345.1 Lachnospiraceae bacterium
GAATAACTTTATTGTATCAGCCATGGCGGCGATCCTGATCTGTGTGATCTCCGTTTTTGCCGGTTATTCATTGAGCCGTTTCCGGTATAAATGGACAGGAATGCTGCTGGCTACCTTTACTTTTTCTCAGATGATGCCCGTGATCAGCAGGCTGATTTCTCTGTACAGTATTTTGTTGAAGCTGAATATGACGGATACCCGTATAGGTCTGGTACTGGCCATCAGCGCCAGTCAGGTTCCTTTCGCGGTTACGCTGATGGCGTCATACTTTTCCGCAATTCCCATGGATATTGAGGAGGCGGCCTCCATCGACGGCAGCGGCAGGCTGGGAACGCTGTTTCGCATCGACATGCATTTGATCAGTCCGGGACTTTTGTCCGTGGGACTTTACAGCTTCCTGCAGACCTGGGACGATTATCTCCACGCCATCACTCTGCTGCGCTCCAGCAATCTGTGGACCCTTTCCCAGGGCCTGAAGCTCACCTATCTTGGTGAGGTCAGCGACTGGCAGCTGATTAATTCCGCTTCCATTCTTGGCGCGCTGCCTATGGTATTTCTGTTTTTCTTCTTCCAGAGATACATGGTCAAGGGACTGGTATCCGGCGCGGTGAAGGGCTGAGAAAGCACGGAAAATTCCATTGATTACATATTGATAGAAAACGAGGATATTGTCATGAAAAAAAAGCTGAATATTGGTTTCGCGGTTACATTATCCGGCCGTTGGCCCAGAGAGCTTCCCTTAAAGCGCCTGAGAGAATACGGTCAGTGGGTGGGGGAGCATTTCCCGGACTGTGTGGTTTCGTCCTATCCGGCGCCGGTCTGCTCGAAAGAGGAGGTGGAAGATTGTATTTGCCAGTTCAGGTCGGATGCTGTGGACGTGATTTTGATTGTGTACGGTGCCTTTACCGGCGATGATGTGACCTGCCGCATGGCGGAGGAGCTTCACAAGCCCATCATCCTCTGGGCTCCCAGAGAGGAACAGTGGGTGCGCCAGGACAGACTCTATGCCAATGCTCTCTGCAGCGCCGCCATGAATGGGGCGAGCCTGAAACGTATCCATGCGGAGCACAGGATTGTTTTCGGCAACAAGGAGGAAGAGAGGGTGGCCGGTGAGCTGGAGCGTCTGGTGGAGGCCTATACAGTACAGAAAAATCTGCGGGGCTTTACCTTTGGGTTGTTTGGATATCGTCCCACTGCCTTTTATAACTGCGCCTCCGATGAGATAGCGATTCGCCGCACTTTTGGTATTAACATGGAGCAGACAGATCTGAAAGTTGTGTTTGATGAGATGGCTGCGTTGCCATTGGAACAGGTGGAAGCGGAGATGAAGCACACCCAAAAGCTCTGGGACACCAGCGCCCTGCCGGAGGGTCATCTGGAAAACCATGTCCGATTGTATCTGGCCATGAAAGAAATTTATCACCGTCAGGGCTACGATTACGCTGTGATCAAATGCTGGCCGGAGATGGGAGCGCTTCACACGCAGCCCTGCGCGGTTTTGGGCCGTCTTGCCGACGATGGTGTTCACATCGGCTGCGAGGGAGATATTGACGCAGGTCTGACTGCTGTTGTGCAGATTATGCTGACCAGCCAGCCCACCTTTATTACGGATCTGATCAATATAGATGAGAATGAAAATACAGTTATGTTCTGGCACTGCGGCAACGCGGCCCCCAGCCTTCACAATCAGTCGGACGGAGTGACCATGTGCAATCATCCGCTGGTTGGTCAGGGCAGCGCGTTCTGGTGTTCTCTGAAAGAGGGCCCGGTTACTGCCGCCAGGTTCATCTATATGGATGGGCAGTACCGGCTGTTTCTGCTGCGCGGGCAGGCGCTTCCTACAACGCGCTGTACCCGTGGCTCCATGGTGAATGTGCGTATTGAGAAGCCGGTTCTTGATCTGATCAGGGAGATCGGTGAGGAAGGAATGAGCCATCACTGGAGCGTGGTCTGGCAGGATGTGGCGGATCGAATGATCAGTGTAGCGCAGATTTTGGGTATTCCTGTGACGGAGTTATAGTCAGTTGGTACTTCCCCGTCTGACCAGACTGGTCTGCAGAGTGATTTCCGGCGCTTTTTCACCCCGTTCCATGGCATTGAAAGCGCCGATGATTTCTCTGGCAATGGCAGCTCTGTCAAAGTCTACGCTGGTCAGGCCCGGGGAGCTGTAATGACTTAAGCGGGAGTTATCAAAGCCAATGATAGCGATATCCTCAGGAATCCGGCGTCCGGCCTGTTGTACGGCCGCCAGGGCCACGCAGGCAAGCTGGTCGTTTCTGCCGATAATTCCATCGATGGGTTCGCCATCAGACAGCCTTTGCCTGAGAGCTTCCGCCAGAGTCCCTTCATTGGTGTAGCCTGACAGGACGCTGTGTTTTGTTACGGGGATTCCGCAAAGCTTCATCTGGTCCAGGAAGCCCTGCAGACGACCGTCCTGGGGAGATTCCAGGCCGCCGTCATGACCAACATGATCCAAATAGAGAATATTCTTTCGCCCCTGCGCAACGAGAAGCTGAACGCTGGCTTCGATTCCGGAGCGCAGACCGGTATAAATTTTGGCCGCGCGGCCGTCAATGTTGGGATATTCCCTGTTCATCAGAAGGACAGTAGGAATCCCGGAGTCGATGAGCTGAAGCACATATTTTTCCTCGAAAATGGAAGAGCTGATGATTACTCCGTCAAAAGAGTGGCTGATAACCTGATTGACAAATTTAATATCGTTTCTGCCATGCACAAGAGAAATAATATACTCGTTGTCATACAGCAGTCTGTCCATTTCGTCGATAATCTGTCCGAAGGGTTCATTGGAAATATTGTCGCACATGAAAAGCTGATTGTGAGTGCCCTTTCCTTTCAGAGCTCTCGCGATATTGTTGGGGCGATATTGAAGCTCCGCAACGGCCTTCAGGACCCGTTCTCTTTTCTCCTGTGATACATAATGGTTGTTGTTGAGTACGTAAGATACAACAGTGACGGAAACGCCGGCAAGTTCCGCAACATCCTTACGGGTGATCGCTTTTCTCGCTGTTACCAATTCCTTTTCCTCCCGATACTTGTGATGGGTTTATTATCCTATATTTTTCGGGAGAAATCAACTAAGACTTTTTACATTACTCTGATTAAAATGACATAAGGAGGTCAAAGCATGTTAACTACTAATCTTGAACAAATGAAAAAAGCGGCC
Source organism: Lachnospiraceae bacterium (assembly GCA_021200345.1). Classification (GTDB taxonomy): domain Bacteria; phylum Bacillota; class Clostridia; order Lachnospirales; family Lachnospiraceae; genus RGIG6307. Next base: position 3,185 of record JAJQGR010000070.1, read on the forward strand.
AGGGAAGGCTACGCCATCCCCGCGATCAACACCCAGGGCGGCAACTATGATATTATCTGGGCGATCTGCCGGGCAGCGCAGGAGTTGAATTCTCCGATCATCCTGGCGCACTATGTGGCTACCGGAGCCTTCTCCGGCAACGACTGGTTCGTTCAGGTGGCCAAGTGGTGCGCGAACAAGGTGTCCGTCCCCGTCTCCATTCATCTGGATCATGGCTCGGATTTTGACATTTGCATGGAGGCGTTGAAGCTTGATTTTACCTCTCTGATGATTGACGGCTCTACAAAGCCGGTGGAAGAGAATGCCGCTCTTACCCAGAGCGTGGTTAAGGTGGCTCATGCCTTCGGCGTTCCGGTAGAGGCGGAGATTGGTGAACTGCAGCGTCTGGATAACGGCGTGGTGCAGGAAAACAAAAACATCGCTGACCCGGAGCAGGTCAGACAATTTCTGTCTTTATGTGATCCGGATACCCTGGCCATCGGAATTGGAAACGCTCACGGTTATTATAAGGGCAAGCCGGACATCAAACTGAATGTGCTGGAGGAGGTTCGTAAATTTACGGATATTCCTCTTGTCCTTCATGGCTGTACCGGAATGGAGGAGAGTGTGATTAAAGACGCTATCAGTCTTGGTGTGGCAAAGATCAATTTTGGCACGGAGGTCAGGTATAAGTATGTGCAGCATTATCAGGAAGCGCTGAATACGCTGGATCATCAGGGACATTCCTGGAAGCTGTCTCAGTATGCCAGCAACGCGCTGACTGAGGACATCAAAAATATCATCCGGCTCTCCGGAAGCGAAGGAAAGGCATGAGCATGAAAATGAACATTCTGGTTGCTCACGGCGGCGGCCCTACCCCGGTGATCAACAGCTCCCTGCAGGGACTGATCGAGGCCGCCAGAGAAAATGAAAGCATTGGAAAAATTTACGCGGCCCGTTTTGGAGCCGAGGGTATTTTAAAGAAAGACCTGATTGATCTGACGGATGTGCCGGCTTCCCAGATTTCACTTTTGGGAGTGACTCCGGCCTCCGCCATTGGCTCCTGCAGAAAAAAGCTGGGTGAGGAAGACCTGCCTGCTGTGCTGGACTGTATCAGGGAATTTGAGATTGGCGCTTTCTTTTATAACGGTGGAAATGATTCCATGGATACCTGCAATAAGATCAATGAGCTGGCTCTGAAAGAGGGGCTGGATCTGAAGGTCATCGGAATTCCCAAGACCATAGACAACGACCTGGATATCACGGATCACTGCCCGGGCTTTGGCAGTGCCGCCAGATACGCGGCGATCACTGCCGCGGAGCTCTCTCAGGATGCCATGGCTCTGCCGATCCATGTGATCGTCATGGAAGTCATGGGAAGAAACGCCGGCTGGCTGACCGCGGCCAGCGCCATGGCCCAGAGACTGACCGGATGCGAGCAGCTCACTTATCTGCCGGAGATCTGTGTTGATACGGACCGGCTGCTGGCCGATGTGGAGAAAGCTTATGCAAAGGGAAAAGGGTTGCTTGTGACGATCAGCGAGGGAGCCAGGGGAGCGGATGGAAGTCCCCTGGCAGACAGCGGTATTGTGGATGGGTTCGGCCACAGTGTTCCCGGAGGCACAGCTCAGTATGTTTCCACTCTGATTATGTCCCGGCTGGGGCTGAAATCCCGGGCGGAAAAACCGGGCCTGATCGGGCGCACATGTATGGCCTGTGTCTCGGACACGGACCGGAAGGAAGCTTACGCTGTGGGAAGGTACGCGCTTCGCGCCGCTGTATCCGGTGAATCCGGGCAGATGGTGGCCATTCAGGCAGACCGCAGTGACGGTTATTCCTCCAGCATGTTTCTGACCCCTCTTTCGGG
>JAJQGR010000311.1 GCA_021200345.1 Lachnospiraceae bacterium
GAGTAAGTTCCACTTGTACCCCTTCAAAGTGGAAGTTAACTTTTCACTTCAGTCTGTTTTTTAAAAAATTGTGAAAAAGAAACTAACTCTTTCAAGAAACAGTATTTTGTGTTATGATAGAAAAGTATTGGCGAAAAGACGATAAAAGTGGTTTCGCGGGAACCTGAAATGATAAATCAAAGGAGAGAGTTTATGAAAAAGAATAAGAATCTGATCATCGCAATTGCAGCAGCGGTGGTGGTTGTGGCCGTACTGGTGATTTACACGGTTGTAAATAACGGAAACGCTTCCGACAGTACAGACAGTGGGAGCGCCGCCTCCTCAGAGGAGACAGATACCTCCGGGACGGAGAGCACGGATTCTACGGAGGAAGTGACCGTTGACAGCGACAATCCGTCGGCCAGCTCCTCTCTGGTGATCACAGTGACGGACGGGACTGTTACCTCACTGAGCGCTTATCCGGTGGAGGATTATGTAACTTTAGGAGAGTACATCGGGCTGGAGTTTTCTGTGTCTGCCATGGAGGAAGTGGATGAGGATGATGTGACCTCGCTGGCAGAAAGCTATTTCAGCTCCATGGCTGCTGATTACGCGGCGGTGCTGACGATGGGACAGCTGGTGGAGGAAGGAGATACCGCCAATATTGACTATATCGGATATCTGGACGGAGAAGCCTTTGACGGAGGCTCTTACGAGGGGTATGATCTGGTGATTGGATCGGGCTCTTTTATTGACGGCTTTGAGGAGGGACTGATCGGCGTGGCCGTGGGCGATACCGTTGATCTGAATCTGACATTTCCGTCAGATTATGCAAGCAACCCCAGCCTGGCCGGCAAGGAGGTCGTATTTACTGTCACTGTCAACTATGTGACTCCGGAAATGACGGACGATAATGTGGCGGTGGTGATGGAGGGAGACTACAGCACGGTGGACGAGCTTGAGGAGTTTTGCCGGGCCTATCTGGAGTATGTGGCCGAGTATAACTATCAGTCAGAGCTGGATTCCGCGGTGATCGAGGCCGTACTTCCCATCTGTACGGTGACGGAGGTGCCGGATTTCCTTTACAATATGATGTTTGAGAGTCTGACGGCCAGCATTGAGTCTCAGGCGTCCTCCTATGGACTGGACGGGGATACCTACTGCACTTATTTTGTGGGAATGTCTCTGGATGAGTACGCGCTTTTGATGGCTGACGAGTATGTGCCGGAGGTCATGATTTTCCAGGCAATTGCCAATGCCGAGGATTTGAATCCTACGGAAGAGCAGATGGATGAGCAGGTGGAAATCTACATGTCCTATTACGGGTATGAGACGGCGGAAGAGGTGTATGAGAACTATATTTCCAGAGATAATATAGAAATGTACCTGATGCAGACATACGTGGCGGACTTCCTGGCGGAAAACGCAGTGATTACGGAAACAGAAGAGACAGAGTAGAACAGGCCCTCCGGCAGGCAGACGGCAGGAGAGGTCTTTTGGGGGAAAGAAAAAGCTTATGGACATGACAGATATCAGAGCGCTTTATGCGCAGACGGACAGCTATGTGGGCAAAGAGGTGACGGTCGGAGGCTGGATCAGGAGTATCCGGGATTCTAAGACCTTTGGCTTTATTGTGCTGAATGACGGAACTTTTTTTCAGCCTCTGCAGATTGTGTACAGCGACAGCCTGAGCAATTTTAAGGAGATCAGCGCGCAGAATGTGGGTGCGGCCCTGATTGCCAGGGGAACCATTGTGGCAACTCCCCAGGCGAAACAGCCGTTTGAAATGCAGGCGCAGGAAGTGACCGTGGAGGGAGCGTCCGCGCCGGATTATCCGCTGCAGAAGAAGCGTCACAGCTTTGAATATCTGCGGACGATCTCTCATCTGCGCCCCAGAACCAATACCTTCGAGGCGGTATTCAGGGTGCGTTCCCTGATCGCCTATGCGATTCACACCTTTTTCCAGGAGCGGAATTTTGTGTATGTACACACGCCCATTATTACCGGAAGCGACTGTGAGGGTGCGGGCGAGATGTTCCAGGTAACCACGCTGGATTTAAATCATCTGCCCCAAAACGCGGATGGTACGGTTGATTACAGTAAGGACTTTTTTAATAAGCCCACCAATCTGACGGTCAGCGGACAGCTGAATGTAGAAACCTATGCCATGGCTTTCAAAAACGTATACACTTTCGGTCCTACGTTCCGGGCGGAAAACTCCAATACCACCCGCCATGCGGCGGAATTCTGGATGATTGAGCCGGAGATTGCCTTTGCGGACCTGAACGACGACATGAGGCTGGCGGAGGATATGCTGAAGTTTATCATTCGTTATGTGCTGGAAAAGGCGCCTGAGGAGATGGCCTTTTTCAATCAGTTTGTGGACAAGGGCCTGATTGACCGCCTGACCCATGTGCTGAATTCAGAATTTGGGCATGTGACCTATACGGAGGCTATTGAACTGCTGGAAAAGCATAATGATAAATTTGACTATAAGGTTTCCTGGGGCTGTGATCTGCAGACGGAGCACGAGAGATATCTGACAGAGGAAATCTTTAAACGTCCTGTGTTCGTCACCGATTATCCGAAGGAAATCAAGGCTTTCTATATGAAGCTCAATGAGGACGGAAAAACGGTGGCTGCCATGGACTGCCTGGTGCCTGCCATTGGTGAGATCATTGGAGGCTCCCAGAGAGAGGACCGGCTGGACGTTCTGGAAGCCAGAATGGAAGAGCTGGGATTGAAGAAAGAGGACTACGATTTTTATCTGGATCTGAGGAAATACGGCTCTGCCCGTCATGCGGGCTTTGGGCTGGGGTTTGAGCGCTGTGTCATGTATCTGACCGGCATGGGAAATATCAGGGATGTACTGCCGTTCCCGAGGACGGTGAATAACTGCGAACTATAATGTGATTATCCAAAAAAGGATCAGGGGTAAGATGAAGCTACACAGGAAAGTAACCGCGCTGGTGCTGGCCGGAGCGATACTCTTCACACAGATTGGGGTGTACGCGCAGGACATACAGTCATTGCAGGAAGAAAACGAGGAGCTGCAGCAGCATATTGCGGAGGAGCAGAGTGTCATTGATGAGAATGAGGCTCAGAAGCTGGAACTGGAGATGGAGATCGACGACCAGAAATCTGAGATGATCAACATCATGAAAGACATCGCGGATACAGAGCAGGCAATTGCGGATAAGGAATCGGAGATTGCGGCTAAAGAGGACGAGATCACTGCCAAAGAGGCGGAGATTGCGGCGGCGCAGGAGGAGTATGACGCGGCCTGTGTCCGGAGAGATGACCAGTATGAGGCCATGAAGATTCACATACAGTATATGTATGAGAATGGAGATGAAAATTATTTGATTCTGCTTCTGGAATCGGAGGATATGAGTCAGCTTTTAAACCGGGCGGAGTATATTGAAAGTCTGTATTCTTATGATTCCCAGGTGCTGGCGGAGTATGAAGCTACGATGGAGGAAATCGCGCTGCTTCAGGCCAGTCTGGAGGAACAGAACGCTGATCTGGAGGGCCAGCAGTCGGATCTGGAGAGCCAGGAGACCTCTCTTCTGAGCTCGAAAGCGGAGTTGGAGGAACAGGAGGCATATCTGGATCAGGTGATCGCCAGCCTTGAGACGAAAGTGGATAATTTTGAAGCGATCCTGACAGATGCCCAGAACCGGGTCAGCTCCTATAAATCGCAGATTGCCAGTAATAACAGTAAGATTACGGAATTAGAGGAAGCTGCTGCTGCCGCGGCTGCAGCGGCGGCTGCCGCACAGAACAGCTCTTCCGGCAGCACATCCTCCGGGACAGGTGAAACCGCTTCCGGCGGGTCCGCCACAGCCCAGGCCATTGCCAATTATGCCCTGCAGTTTGTGGGAAATCCTTATGTCTGGGGCGGAACCTCTCTGACCAATGGCTGTGACTGCTCCGGCTTTGTAATGTCGGTGTATTCTTATTTTGGGTATTCCCTGCCTCATTCCTCTTACAGTCTGCGGAGCGTGGGTACGGGTGTCAGCCTCAGTGAGGCCCAGCCCGGCGACATTGTCTGTTACAGCGGCCATGTGGCCATCTACATAGGCAATGGGCGCATTGTCCATGCCAAAAGCTCCAGCACGGGGATTGTGACGGACAATGTGTATTATGGTTCCAGCACGGTTGTGCTGGCTGTGCGAAGAGTGATCTGAGAATGAATAAATCCTATTTACAAAAAGCGATCAACGTGGCATGGCCGGCAGTGGTGGAATCGTTCTTTGTGGCATTGGTGGGACTGATTGACTCTTTTATGGTCAGTCGTGTGGGAGCCTACGCGGTGGCCGCGGTAGGGCTGACGACGCAGCCTAAATTTATCGGGCTGGCGGTTTTTATTGCCATCAATACATCTGTCTACAGGAAGCCTGAGGGGCGCCGGCGATGTGCGGTTTACCACGATTGCATCCACCATCAGTGTGACGCTCATACGACCGTCGGTGTCATATTTTCTGGCTTATCCGTTGGGGCTGGGCATCGGCGGCATCTGGCTGGGAGTTCTGGCTGATCAGGCCACCCGCCTGACTTTTGCCGGGCTGCGCTTCCGATCCGGAAAGTGGATGACAAAAAAGATCTGAAAAGAAAAGGGTGAATACGGCAAGTCAGCTGTTACGCGTGAAAACACGAAGCAGCTGACTTTTTTATTTTGGGCTCAGGGGTTCATCTGAGAATCATTTTTAATAGAAAATAATGAAAAATGGGTTGACATGCAGGTCTAAAAGTTATAGACTAGGTCTATAAAAAATAGACCAGGAAAGAATGAGGTACCCTATGGTAGTTTATCAAATGACGGATGCGGAGAAGCAGCTGGCGGACATTATCTGGGAGAATGAGCCGTTGGGCAGCGGGCAGCTGGTGACACTGGCATTACAGCGCATGAACTGGAAAAAGTCTACCACCTATACGGTGTTAAAAAAACTGTGCGAAAATGATATTTTTCAAAACCAGGGCAGTATCGTCAGCAGTAAAATCAGCGCGGATGAATACGCAAGGC
>JAJQGR010000148.1 GCA_021200345.1 Lachnospiraceae bacterium
TGTTCAGAAAGTGCGGATTTGTCCGAAAAGTACCGGAGGGAAAATGCGTTATCAGCTTTCACTAAAAGAAGGAAAACCAAAAAAGATCTACCCTCTGGGGGAGGACTTTAAGGGAAGAAACAAAAATGGCGAGGAGCTTTCCTTTTCCAATTATTATATGCAAAAAAACGGCGTCCCTTTCTTTGGGGTCAGCGGAGAATTCCATTTCAGCCGCATGTCTCAGGCCAGATGGGAGGATGAGCTGATCAAGATGAAAATGGGCGGGGTGAATGTGGTGTCAACCTACGTCTTCTGGATTCACCATGAGGAGGAAGAAGGACATTTTGATTTTGAGGGGCGCAGAAACCTCCGTCGGTTTGTGCAGCTGTGCCAGAAACACGGTCTTTATGTCATTCTGCGAGTGGGACCCTTCGATCATGGAGAGGTCAGAAACGGAGGCATTCCCGACTGGATGTATGGAAAGCCCTTTGAAGTCCGAAAGCTCAATGACGGCTTCCTGGCCTGTACAAAACGTCTGTATACCCGAATCGGGCAGGAGGTGTCAGGCCTGTTTTTTCAGGATAACGGCCCCATCATCGGAGTGCAGATTGATAATGAATATATGCACTCCTCCGCGCCCTGGGAGATCACAACGGGGATTTCCAATGAGTGGATCTTTGCCGGGGACGAGGGAGAGGAATATATGCTGCGTTTGAAAGCCCTTGCGGCGGAGTGCGGGCTGAATCCGGTGTTTTACACCTGCACGGGCTGGGGAGGAGCTGTCACGCCGGCTTCCATGATGCCGCTGTGGGGCGGATACGCCTACCGTCCATGGATTTTCTATTCCCATAAAGGGGAGCATCCGGTAACGGAAGAATATTTGTATCAGGATTTTCACAATAATGAGGCAGTGTGTACCAATGATTTTCAGCCGGCCTACCGGCCGGAGGAGAAGCCCTATGCCTGCTGTGAGATGGGCGGAGGGATGACCTGCTGTTATTATTATCGTTTTCAGTATCCCTATAAGAGTGTGGACGCCATGGCCAATATCAAGATTGGCTCCGGCTGTAATTTCCTGGGATACTATATGTTCCAGGGAGGCAGCAATCCGGTGGGAAAGTACGGGATCTATATGAATGAAGCCCAGGTACCGAAGATTTCCTACGATTATCAGGCGGCGCTGGGAGAGTTTGGTCAGGTGAGGGAATCCTACAGAAGACTGAAAAGCATCCATTATTTTACGAAAGCTTTCGGAGACAGGCTGTGTCAAATGGGAACCGTTCTGCCCAGGGGAGCCTCAGAAATGGATCCCGGGGATCGGGAGACGCTGCGCTATGCTGTCCGTACAGACGGGGAGAGAGGATTTGTATTTGTCAATAATTTTCAGGATCATCTGCAGATGCCCGATCGGGAACAGGAATGCGTTGAGCTGCTGATGAAAAATGAGAAAATTGCCTTTGACTTTGGCATCGCCGGGGAGGAAAATGCGATTTTGCCGTTTCATTTTGACATGGATGGCATTGATCTGGTGTCCGCCGCAGCCCAGCCAGTTACCGTGCTGAATACAGAGGGGGAAAGAACCTTTGTCTTTATGGCGCCGGAGGGAATGCAGTCCTGGTTTTGCTTTGAGGCAGGCGCATTTGATGTCGGTAAAGAGGAGGAGAGTGTCCCCGGCAGTGAAGAAACAGGAAAAGAACGTTTCTATCTTCCGCAAACGGATCTTTTTTGCTTTCGTGTCAAAAAGGGGAAGGGCAGCGTTCGTATTCTGGTCATCAGCCGTGAGCTGGCCAATCAAATGTATGTGGTCGGCAAGGATGGTCTGGTATTTACAACAGAAGCGCTGCTGGAGGATGAAAACGGGCTTCGACTGGAAACTGTCAGCTCCTCCAGTCAGGTGTATACATTCCCGGAAACAGGGGTACTGAAAGCCTCTGAGCGGATCCATAAAATCGAGGAGCATCCGTACGCTTCTGTCCTGGGCTGCTACCTGGTGCTGACACAGGAGAAGGTGATTACGCCCAGGGTCGCACAGGTGGGAGAGGGCCGGTATACAATCTCTCTGCCGAAAGGCTTTCTGGAAGGTCTGAAGGATGTGCGGCTGCAGTTATCATACAGCGGGGACATCGGCCATGCCTTTATCAACGGGCGATTGATCAACGATCATTTTGCCAACGGAGCCGTATGGGAGATTGGGCTGAAGGATTTTGAAAAAGAACTGGCTGACAATTGCGTGACTGTTTATATAACGCCGTTCAGGGAGGGGGTGAATGTGAATGTGGATTCTGCGATGGCGGCGCGCAGGGAGGAAGTGACTGCCTGTATCAGCGCTCTTCACGAAGTAAAGGCAGTACCGGTTTATGAAAGGAAGCTTACCTGAATATGACGATTTAGGATAAAACCGGTCATCTTATAAAACAAAACGCAATTTCTGATAGATGATGAGCAATGAATGAAAAAACTATTTTTAAGGAGGATGTATTTTATGGGGAAATGGATGAAACGGCTGGCTGCGCTTATGCTGGCGGCAATGATGCTGGCAGGCTGCGGACAGACGACGCAAAATGAAAGCTCAGAAAGTGAAAATGTGACGGAGGAAAGCGCTTCTGAGAGCGAAACCTCGAATGCAGGGACGGTGGCTGACCTGTTGGCGGCCCTGCCGGAGACACTGGAGGACGGAGAGGTAGTGGCCACTCCTGAGATGTATCCCAATGTCAACTTTGATGAACACTATACAGTTTATCTGTATTTGATCGGCGATACTCCTCAGGACTGGGATCGGGTGATGGAGCTGATCAATGAATATCTGGAACCCTTCAATACCACTCTGGAGACAGTGATTATGAGCTGGGCCGACTACTCCACACAGTATTCTCTGGTGCTGGCAAGCGGAGAGGATATTGACGCGATTTATACCGCCCCCTGGTGTTTCATGTATACAGAGGCTTCAAAAGGCTCTTTCTATACATACGACAGGGATTTCATCACAGAGAATATGCCCTTAACCAATAAATATCAGGATGAGACCAGCTATTCGGAGGCTACCATTGACGGACAGATCGTGGCGCTGCCCTGCAACCAGGAAAAAGCGGATACCAAGATCGTCGCCATCCGGCAGGATCTGGCGGACAAATACGGAATTGAAGAACTCAATGACTGGTCGGACTATATGAATTACATGCTGACAATCGCGGAAGAGGAAACCCCTCAATCCGGCATCCTGGCCATGGCCGCCTCCGGAAGCAACGGCGAGCTCTGGGAGGTTTACCGTCAGCAGTATGACGCCCTGTATCTGCTGAAGGATAATTACCTGAATTACGAATATTCCTATGTGGAAGGGCAGCTGCCCAGTGAAGAGGATGTGCAGCTTAGTTGGAATACGGATTACTTCCTGGAATTTGCGAAAGATATGAAGACAATGGCTGATGCCGGCTGTTGGTCCCGCAGCGCTCTGTCCAATACCATTTCTGATGACGACGCGTTCGCCGCGCTTCAGGGCTCTTCCATTGCCTGGAACGGAACGGTATATAATTATATGAGACTGGCGGAGGAAAGTGAGGGCGTGGAATGCGCGGCTTACGATCTGACGAAGGATAATATTGTGGCCTGCGAGGAGTACAACAACTCGGATATCGCCATTGCTACAGCCTCCAAGGATCCGGTGCGTACGGCGATGGTCATCGATATTCTGAAAATGGATACCTATGTAAACAAGCTGGTGACTCTGGGAATTGAGGGAGAGCATTATTCCATCGATGGTTTTGAGTATCAGCTGCTGGATGCGTCGGATAGCTATCCGGCCAACAGTACCTCCCTGTCCTGGGGCGTTAATAACGGTTTGTATCAGGAAACCGGCGTGGAGGAGCGCCAGCAGGTCATGGTGGACTCCTGGGAGCCCAGAATTGTTTCCAATCCTACGGTTACCTTTGTGTTTAACGATGCGTCTGTAGCCGATTATTCCTCGGCATGCAAGACCATCCTTGGGGAATATATTCCCTCTCTTCAGCTGGGTCTGGTAGATGACGTGGAGGCCTATATTGCGGAAATGAACACGAAACTGGAAGCAGCCGGAATAGGCGTCGTGGAGGAGGAACTGTTTGCTCAGTATAGTGAATGGGTCGCAACCCGCTGAGTTGAAATGAAATAAGGGGGAGGGGACTTTCTGATTGCGGAGGTTTCCTCCCGTTCTCTTTTCGTTTGTTGGGAGGAAAAATGGGAAAAGCAAAAAAGAACAAGACGTCGGTGGCGCCGAGGCTGCCGTTTTTGAAAGTTGTCAAAAGGCACTGGCTGCTGCTTTTGATGCTGCTGCCGGCGGTAATTTATGTGATTATTTTCAGCTATGTGCCGATGACCGGGATTGTGCTGGCGTTCAAAAAATACAATTATCAGGGAGGAATATATTTTTCCCCGTGGAACGGGCTGAGCAATTTTAAAGCCCTGCTGATCTCCGGAAAGCTGGGGATGGTGACCAGAAATACAATTTTATATAATATCGCTTTTATCACGCTGGGCGTGATTACGGAAATGGGGGCAGCGATCCTGCTGAACGAAATCGGAGCGAAGGTGTTTAAGAAAGTGTCTCAGTCCTTTATGTTCCTGCCCTATTTTGTCAGCTGGGTTGTAGTGGGGGCGATTGTTTACAATCTGTTTAACTATGAACGGGGTGTGGTAAACAGTGTCCTTGTTTCCCTGGGGCTGGACAGATTTGATCTGTATAATACACCTCTGGCATGGCCGTTTCTGCTGACGCTTCTGAAGATATGGAAGCAGACCGGGTATGGTTCGGTGGTCTATCTGGCCGCGATCACCTCCATGGATCAGGAAATGTTTGAGGCGGCATCCTTAGACGGGGCCAATGCCTGGCAGAAGATCCGGTATCTTACCATCCCGTCTCTGAAGCCTACGATGATGACGCTGGTGCTTCTCGCTATCGGTAATATTTTCCGCGGAGATTTCGGACTGTTTTACCAGACCGTGAAATCCAGCTCACTTCTGACGCCGGTGACAGATGTGATTGACAC
>JAJQGR010000210.1 GCA_021200345.1 Lachnospiraceae bacterium
CGCCGCCCAGATAGCAGAGCTGATTATCATCCACGTAACCTGTGAAATAGGTCGCCAGCAACTGACCGCCGCGGGCTGTAAAATCTCTCAGATTCTGTGCCGTACCCGGCTCCAGCAGATACAGCATGGGAGCTACTGCAACATCATAACCTGACAAATCACTGTCGGACGCCACGATATCCATCTCCACCCCCAGCTCCTCAAAGGCTTTCCAGACATCAATACAGGTCTGGTCATATTTTTTGGAAGGCTTGCCAAGTGCCATCACATCATCAATGGCCCAGCGGTTGTCCCAGTCCACAAGCAGCGCTGCTCTCGCTTTCACCAGAGTTCCTGCCACAGGACTGATCTTCTCCAGAATCCGGCCAACCTCCGCCACTTCCTTAAAAATACGCGTTTCATCAGTTCCCTTATGTCCCACCACGGCGCCATGGAACTGCTCATAAGATCCCCGGCTCTGTCTCCACTGAAAATACTGCACCGTATCCGAACCATTAGCCACTGCCTGCAGACAGGCCAGCTTATGAACGCCGGGACGCTTCATTTTATTATACTCATGCCAGTTGGGCAGCCCGGGAGCGCTCTCCATCAGCATAAACGGTCGATCCGGCTTCATGGAACGCATCAGGGCATGGTTAAAAGCATTATGGTACATGGTGTCCGCAAAGCTTTCATGATCATTATGGAACGTGGGGTAACTGTCCCAGGAGACGGCATCCAGACCAGGCGCCATCTTTCTGTAATCCAGCAGGTAAAAGAAATCCATAAAGTTGGTGGTTACCGGTATATCAGGCGTCACCTCTTTCAGTGTGCGGATCTCTTCCATCATGAAATCATTCATATTCCAGGTGGTAAAACGCTTCCACTCCAGATTTAATCCCATCATGCTGGTCTCCCCATTGGCAAAGGGAGGCTCAATCTGGTCAAAGCTGTTATATTCATGACTCCAGAATTTTGCCCACCAGGCGTGATTAAGTTTCTCAATATCGTGATCAAATTTGTCAGACAAATACTGCCTGAACCTGTCCGCGCACAGCGGGCAGAAGCACATGCCGCCCAGCTCGTTGGAAATATGGTACATAATCAGGCCCGGATGACGGCCAAAATTCTCCGCCAGCTTCCGGTCGATAATACGGACTCTCTCTCTCAGCTTCGGAGAACTCATACAGGGATTGTGCCGCACACCGTGAAGCCGCCGCTGTCCCTTATAATCCACCCTGAGCGCCTCCGGATACTCCTCATCCAGCCAGGCCGGTTTCGCACCGCTGGGAGTGGCCAGAATGGTGTAGATCCCATTCTCATAGAGATGATCCATAATCTCTTTCATCCACTCAAAATGGAACTCGTCCTTTTTCGGCTCCAGAGTACTCCACGCAAACACGCCCAACGTCACACAGTTGACGCCGGCCTCTTTCATCAGGCGGATATCCTCCTTTAAAATGTCCGGGCGGTCCAGCCACTGGTCCGGATTGTAATCACCGCCGTGTACAAATTTTCCTACTTTAGGGAATAAAATATTCTTTTCCATGTATTCGTTCCTTTGCCAGTATCTTATTATATTTAAAGCAGATCCCCGGCTGCTTTTCTCCACTTCCGGATGATTATCAGGCCATGGTACCCACGCCTTGTCTATAATGTAATTTATGCCTCTTTTTTTGTCAATGGAATTATTGCACAGATCGCTGCAAATCGCCCGGCGTTCACAAAAAACAGGTAAGGCATCTTGCGGCAAGACACCTTACCTGTTCCATTCATAATATATCAGCGTATCACAGCCGCTTCAAAAGCTCTTCTCTCTGTGCCTCATATCCCGGCTTGCCTAACAGCGCGAACATGTTCTTCTTGTAGGATTCCACGCCTGGCTGGTTAAACGGATTAACACCCAGCATATAGCCGCTGACGCCGCAGGCAAACTCAAAGAAGTAAAACAGCTCTCCCAGATAAAACGCACTGACCTCGGGAACCTTCACCACAAAGTTGGGAACCTGTCCGTCAGTATGGGCCAGAATAGTGCCGTTCATAGCGGATTTATTGACAAAATCCACGGTCTTGCCGGCCAGATAATTCAATCCGTCCAGATCCACTTCTTCCTCTTCCAGCGTAATTTCCTCACGGCTCTTCTCAATCTCAATCACCGTCTCAAACATGATCCTGCTGCCGTCCTGAATGAACTGACCCATGGAGTGCAGATCAGTGGTCAGATCCACGCTGGCCGGGAAAATACCTCTCTGGTCTTTGCCCTCAGATTCTCCAAACAGCTGCTTCCACCACTCGGATACATAATGAACGCTGGGCTCATAGTTGGCCAGGATTTCCACTTTCTTGCCCTTTCTGTAAAGGACATTGCGCAGCGCCGCGTACTGTACCGCGTCATTCTCCTCAAAGGGTGCCTCGATCGCCCGGGTTCTGGCGCTGGCAGCGCCTGCCATCAGCTCGTCGATGTCCACGCCGCTGACTGCGATGGGAAGTAAGCCTACCGCTGTCAAAACGGAGAAACGGCCGCCCACATCATCCGGAACCACAAAGCTCTCATAGCCCTCGGCATTCGCCAGGTTCTTTAACGACCCACGTGCCTTGTCAGTGGTAGCATAAATTCTCTTATTGGCTTCCTCTCTGCCATATTTCTCGATCAGCTTCTTTTTAAATACTCTGAAAGCGATGGCCGGCTCAGTGGTAGTGCCGGACTTGGAAATCATATTGATAGAAAAATCCCGATCCCCTATCACCTGATTCAGGTGTGCGATATAGGTGGAGCTGATGGAATTTCCCACAAAATAAATCTCCGGAGCCTTGCGGATGGACTTGTCCACGCAGTTAGCGAAGCTGTGTCCCAAAAATTCAACAGCTGCCCGCGCACCCAGGTAGGAACCGCCGATACCGATCACTAAAAGCACCTCAGAATCAGACTGAATTTTCTCCGCTGCTTTCTTGATCCTGGCAAACTCTTCCTTGTCATAATCTACCGGAAGGTCGATCCAGCCCAAGAAGTCATTGCCCGCGCCCTCTTTGGATAAAAGCAGCTTCTTTGCCGCCTCCGCCTGTCCCTTAATATTCTCCACCTCGTGGTCGGCAATAAAGGGAGCGGCCTTGCCATAGTCAAACGTAACCTTACTTCCCATAACTTGATCCTTTCTGTCTTTTTATTTCAGGCCAACGAAAAGATTTCCCCGCTGCCTGCACCACATCCAGTGTAACAAAAACAACCGATAAAAGCAATAAAGAGATGAGCCGTTTGCCTCCTAAATTTCTTTATAAAATATTTCTGTTTCCTTTCTTGAATGGCTCCATTGTATATGGTATTTTATGTTATGGAAATTAAAACAGGTAATGGCCTGACAGATACGGCAATCAGAGATTGCGGAACAGGAGCAGAACATGAACAAAAAGAAAGTATTTAAAAATGCAGTACTTATTGGCGTTGCCGCGGGTATCGGCGCAGTAATAGTGAAAAAAATAAACGAAAAACAGGATGCGGAAAGCAAAGTCGTTTCTCTGGATCTGGACGGCGACGGCAAGGCAGATGCCGTAATGGCTGACACCACCGGCGATGGAAAAATGGATACAGTAATGATGGATACCACCGGCGACGGGAATATTGATACCGTAATGAAAGATCTGGATGGCGACGGTACCATTGATATTGTGACCGCTGACACTACAGGGGATGGTGATATGGATACCGCCTTTGTTGATGTAGATGGTGATGGAGAGCCGGACGTGATCATCACAGAAAATCCGGACCTTTCGGACGAAGATCATAAATCATAAATAATTATGAAGGCGGCAATCACCTGAATGTACTTATGAAAAGAGGGGGATCAACTATCATGAGTCTGGATTACACAGAAAAAACGGAAAAATTCAATCATGCTGAAAAAGAATATCGCCGTGCCAGATCTGAACAGTCAGAAATTCTTTATGAATATTTTTCACAATTCCCTGACTTCCGCATAAATTCTAAGCGAGTGGGGAAAGGACGCACAAATTATACATCCGGCAAACGGCTGACTATCCCCTATGATCTGAGCAACTGGCAGTATGTTGAGCTTGGGCGCAAAAACATGAAGTTTTTTATTTCTTTCCAGCCTTTTGATCAGGATCCCTCCAGCAAAAATTACCACGTTCTGTTTGATCGAATCGGCATTTATGCCTATGTCGGAAAATACTCTTCCAGGGATGCCCTTCGTCAGATGATGATCACCGACATTTCTCTGCCTTTTACCGAAGAAAAATTAGACACTCTCAGGGACATAATAAGGAAATTAAGTGAGTGCGAACCTTTCCAGGCAGAATTTCAGGAAATATGCAGGGAAAATCATCTGTTTATATCCTGCATATAGTCTGATTGTTTCATTCAATTCAGCAATATTATTATTGATAATCATATTCTGACGGCCGGGATGCAATAATGATGCCAGCCTGGCACTGCCGGATAACATATTCATCTCAATCCCTATCAAAGATCTCAACATGCAGAGTACAAGCAAATATATGAGCCTGATCCTGCGTCACAAACCGGAAGTGATCGGCATCACTCTGGATGAGCACGGATGGGCAAAAGTGGATGAACTGATCGAAAGAATCAACCGGACGCATCCGTTGACGATGGAGACGCTGGAACAGATCGTCCGGGAAGACGAAAAACAAAGATACTCTTTTAATGAAGGTAAAACTCTGATCCGCGCCAATCAGGGACACTCCATCCCCGTGGATGTGGAACTGGAGGAAGCAGCGCCGCAGTAAGTGATGGAAGTCAATGCGGCGCATAGAACTTTTTCCATCTTTTCAGCACATCAAGCAACGGCTCGTCCAGGTAAGAAAGCGCCCTGTCTTTGATCCAATCCGGTATGCCGTATGCCGCCTCTGCGATGCTTCCGGTGATTGCGGCAAGCGTGTCGCTGTCTCCGCCAAGAGAAACTGCATTCCTGATCGCATCCTCAAAATCGGTACTTTCTAGGAAAGCTATAATCGCCTGCG
>JAJQGR010000009.1 GCA_021200345.1 Lachnospiraceae bacterium
AGTTGGGGAACCATACACTTGGAAGAAAAGAAATTGATGTACTGAATCATTGTATGGGAGTAGATTTTAAAATGGAAGGGAATGAAGAGAAAGTGACGATGTGTAAAGCGGCTCAGCAGCTGGAGGAGCGGGGAAGGATAAAAACTCTGGTTGCTAATGTGAAGAGCCTGATGGAATCGATGGGATGGACTGAGGAACATGCCATGGATGTACTGAAAGTCCCGGAGGGTGACCGTCAGACAGTATCTTCACAGTTGTAGAAAGGGAAGAAAGCAGAGAACTCCGGCCGGATGTGATCATGGCATCCTGACCGGTTTTTCTTCAGAAAATCTTAAGAAACCAAGCGTCTGCATTTCCTTGACACACTGAAATGATTTCTTCATAATAAAACTGACAGAAAAACGGAGGGACATTTTTAATAAAGAGCTGAGGGGGATTTGAATATGCGGGAAAAAAGAACGAAAAAGAGACTGCTGCTTGTTCTGATTATTGCGTGGATTCTGGCTGCGGCGCTGTTGATCTGGCGGCTGGTTTCCCGCTCCTTTCAGATCCTTTTGCCGGATGAGGAGATTAGTGAAACTGTTTCCGGAGAAATGACGGAGGAAGAGACAGAGGAAACAGCGGAGCAGACGGCAGAACAGACGATGGCAGAGGAAGAAGCTGCTTTTTCTGAAGAGAATCGTTATTCAGGCATGCTTTTAAGCATTGAGGAGTACCCGGAGTTATATGAGCAGGCGGCGGTTCTGCTGGAGGAGCGCACCGATCTGCTGGAGCAGCTTCTGATTTCAGATAACTCTGATCTGAACAATAAGATTACCATTACAGTGGACGGAAGCGTCTATTTTCTGCTGGAGAAAGAGAATTTCTACGCCTGGAGCGACTATCAGGAGCTGGCGGCTGCCATTTACGCGGATTCCTACGTGGAGAATCAATTCACTCATGACTATTCTGGTCTCTATGAGGAGGCCGACGGCAGGCTGTACCGGGTGATGGCGGACGGTTTTGTGGGAGAGGTGGATGAGGACAGTATCCGGATATTTTCAGAGGTGCCGTCTTTGGGCGAGTATGTGATTACTGCTGCAGCGTCCACGGGCACGGTGACAGACGGTCAGGTACGTTTAAGCTTTAACGTCAGAGCCAATGAGAGCAAGCCTTACGGGCTGGAGATTGTGGAGGAAATCTGTGTGGAGAAAAGCGCCGCAGAAAAGGACTGGGCGGAGGCATACATAGAATATATCATGGAAAATGAGGCGGGTCCCGAATATCTGGGCTATCAGCTGATTGATATGGATGACGACAGCTGCCCGGAGCTGATTGTATCGGAGCCGGCCGAGGGCGGGGGATTCCGTATTTTGCACTACAATGACGGTACAGTATCTGCCACCCAGTCCAATCGCCTGTATTATTCCTATATCCCTTATGGGAATCTGCTGCTCAATGCGGAGGGCAATATGGGACTTTACACGGATGACGTTTACAGTATTGTGGACGGGCAGATGACGCTGATCGCCACAGGCTATCGGGGTCTGTGGAAGATGAACAATGGAGAGATCGAATGGAGCGGCAATAACCTGGAGGAAGACCGCTATTACTGGGGTGGCGAGGAGCTAAGCGAGGAGGAATACGCCGCGGCGCTTCAGGCCCTTTACCCGTCTGAACAGGCTGTGGAATGCTATGACATTCCATATTACAGCTACCGGGAGATCGTGGCGCTGCTGGACGAGTCATATTTGCAGGAGATTCCAGCGCCGAAGGGGTAAGAAAGGGAGAGATATTTGTGGCTGCCGCAAAAATAATACAAAGCTCACGGGAATTACCTGAATTCCTTGGACCTAAAAATTATCGCCTGAAAAATGTCATTTTACAATAAATATGCGCCTGAAAAATGTTAATTATTCTTGAAAATGCACATGAAAAAAGTTAATATACATAAAAAATGAGAAGCGGTAGAATTTGATCCTGTTTAAAATATATGGATTTGCGCTCTGCCCG
Organism: Lachnospiraceae bacterium; assembly: GCA_021200345.1. Classification (GTDB taxonomy): domain Bacteria; phylum Bacillota; class Clostridia; order Lachnospirales; family Lachnospiraceae; genus RGIG6307. The sequence goes on from JAJQGR010000009.1 coordinate 1,993, forward strand.
TTTTGAAATGGGAAAGAGTGAGAAAAATGAAAACTCCGGTTGGACTGATAGGAATGTCCAGCCGGAGTTTTTGCCTGTATGTGAAAATTACGTTTCTATTTCAGGTTTATGAAACTGTTTCTGTCAGCGCACTTCCGGATTGAAACATCTGCACCGCGAAATCAATGTATTTTCGTACCGCGGCGCTGGGAGAGGGCTGGAAAATGATACCAAATTCCTGAGACCAGCTGTTGTCCAGAGGGATGACCTTCAGCTCAGGAAGCAGATGAACAAAATAACTGGCAGATAAAAACACATCATTATTGCTTGTACATTCAAATACAGCCTCTACCTGATTATCCACATCTCTTCTGATCACCAGGTTATCTGCGTGGAAATGGAACGTCTTTTTTAATTCTGCCATATATTCGGCATTCATCATCATTTCAAAAACAATTGTCCGATACGGGGTCAGATTCTTCAGAGAGACTGACGTATGGTTGTGCAGAGGGTGATCTTTACGCATGACGGCACAATAAGGCAGGCTGGTAAGTCTGGTGTATGAAACGTCCGTCAACATTTCATGATAAAAGCATTCGCTGATATCAATAATATTGTTCGCAACGCGAAATTCTCCGCTGTGGTTTGGATGAACTACCTTTTGAATTCGAATATTCGGGTATTTGACCATGAACTGATCCGTTACGTTGTGGAGCAGGGCCTGATGCTCGATCTGCCCGATGCGGATGGTTTCCGGAAGATTGGCGGCGGTGCGGCATTTGAGCAGGGTGGCATCCCGGAGCTTAAGCATGTCCTTTGCCCCATAGTAAAACTCCTTTCCCGCTTTTGTTAAAGCCACACCGTGAGAATTTCGGATGAAAAGCTTGGCACCGATTTCATCCTCCAGAGAATTTATTTGCTTTAAGATCGCTTGCTTGGAGATAAAATGTGAAGCTTCCGCTTTGGAAAAGCTGACAAAATCCGCGATAGAGATAAAAAGTTCCAGTTGTGTGTCACGCATATCTTGCCTTTCTCATCAGAGCTGTAAAGGGCTCCCGGTAACTTTAGGTTGTCACCATAGTAACATAACGGCAATTCCATTTCAATTATATAAAATGTAAAATAAAATCACAAAAAACGAAAAAAGATTGGGCAAAATATCAATATGCTTCAATCTCTAAAAAAAGAATGGAGGTACAAATTGATGAAAAAGAAACTGGTTGCAGCAATCCTTGCGGCTGGAATGGTCATTGCGTCGCTGAGCGGATGCGGAAGTTCGGCAAGCGTAGGATCAGAAAGTTCCGCTTCAGGAGAGACCTCAGCCTCGCAGGAAACTTCCGACGCGGCACAAACGGGCGGGCAGGAGACCGCGCAGATTACCGGGAGCGGGAAAGCTCCTGAGGGAACGGGGATCACAGTGGGGCTTTCCTCCAATGTATCCAGCCTTGCTCCTTTTGACAGGGGAACGCTCTATACCAAGGCGTTTCAGTATGAAATATTTGAGACCTTGGGGACAGTAACCTCTGACGGAGAGCTTGAGTATGGCATCATGAAGAGCTATGAAATTGTGGATGATTATACATATAATATCGAAATATATGACTATGTATATGACAGCGCCGGTGTTCATTTTACAGCCAGCGACGCAAAGTTCTGCTTTGAGCAGTTTGCGGGATTAGGAACCGCCTATGCTCTCATTGACAGTATAGAGGTTGTAGACGATTATAATTTCACAATTCATCTCACAAGCACCACATTGACAGAGTTTTATGACCTGATTTCGGATGTGTTCATGCTGACGGAGGAGTCTTATAACAACAGCGGGGATGGAATGGCAACGAGCCCTGTGGGAACCGGCCCCTACGTTGTAAAGGAATTTGTGGGGAGCTCTTATCTTGTCCTTGAAAAGAATGATAATTTCTGGCAGACGGATGAGGATTTGATCCCGAAGAAGTATAAGGCAAATATAGATTATATCCGTTTCGATTTCATTACGGAGTCAACACAGATGGATATCGCTCTTGATCTTGGCACGGTACAGGCGGCCTGGGATCTGGACTCCAGCCTGGTGGACTCTTATAAGGAAAATGACGGCTTTACTGTGTACGAGGCTGATGGAGGTATTGTGCGTTATCTGGCCTTTAACGGAACGGAGAATTCCGTGTTCGCGGATAATGAGGCGCTGAGAAAAGCAATCATCTATGCCATCGACAGAGAATCCCTGATGTCCATTTGCATCGGAGAGGGAAAAGGATATGTTCCGAATGCTTTCGCAAGCAAGATGAGCATCGACTACAATACGGACTGGGATACACAGGAATATTATACCTATGATCTGGAAAAAGCGAAAGAATATATGGAAGAGGCCGGATACGCGGACGGCGGTCTGGAGCTTACCATCCTTGCTACCAGCACAACGATGAACAATACCATGTGCGAGGTATTGCAGTCCCAGCTGTCTGAGATTGGGATCTCATTAAAAATTGTCACCGAAGATACTTCCACTTTTAATGTGGACTGGGATGCTACCGTAGGTACTTATGATCTGCTGCTTACAAGCGCCGCCAGCAAAGCGTATGTGCCGGTGACATGGGCTTCCTTCCTGGATGGACGGACCCGGTCGTCAGGGCTGACCATCTTCGGAGTAGAGGACGCTACACTTCAGAGCATGCTGGAGGAGGCGACAGATCCTTCCACATACAGTGTGGAGCTGGTGAACGAAATTCAGGATTATCTGGTTGATACCGCTTACATGACAACCCTGTTTGACAATTATCGTTATACAATTTCTGTGGCGGAAGTGGAGAATGTATGGATCAATACCTATGGTATGGCTTATCCGGTGTTCGGTGCGAGCACATACAGCAGTTCCTACAGCTACACAGTTGATTAAGAGTGATTTGCACTGAATAAATCTGGGAGAAAGTAAACGGGATGTGCCGTGTTATTCATTTAAGGAAACGCTGAAAAATAGCACTTTCAGTTCAACTAACCATCCATGTGGA
>JAJQGR010000351.1 GCA_021200345.1 Lachnospiraceae bacterium
ACTCGGTTCACGGGTACGTCAGAGTCTTTATCCAAACGGAAAGCCCACCGGAAAGGGCCCGGCCGGGCTGGTAGACTTAAAGGCCGGCATCCGCTGGCTGCGCAGACACCGCCATGAGCTTCCGGGAAATTACGACAGGATCATCAGCGTGGGAACCAGCGCGGGAGGCGCCATGAGCTCTCTTCTGGGAGCCACCGGAAATGACGAATATTTTCTTCCGTTTCTGGAAAACATCGGGGCGGAAATGGAGGAACGGGACGATGTGTATGCCGCCCAGTGCTACTGCCCCATCACAGATCTGGATCACGCCGATCTTGCCTATGAATGGATGTTTTGCTCAAAGACCATCAGCACCAGAAGCGCCAAAGAGCTCCCCGTTGTCATGGATGATTTCCGTCACAGCCTGAGCAGCTCTCTGGCAGCGGCCTATCCGGACTACATCAACTCCCTGTCTCTGGGTGCGGAGCTCGGAGCGGACGGGCGAAGCGGCAGCTTTTATACAGGACTGATGGAAAAGGTTTCCGAATCTCTGACCAAATTCCTGGGGCGCAGCATGAAAACCGCAGATCAGCTGGTAGAGGAGTTAAACGCCGGGACCGACCTGATCCGCTGGGACGGCAGAGAAGCCGTCATCACCGATCTGGATAAATACGTGCGGGTCTTTATCGGACGCATGAAGCCCTGCCCGGCTTTTGACGGCCTAAACGGCGAGACCTTTGAAAATCAGGAATTCGGCACGGAGGAAAACCCGCGGGAACATTTCAGCTCTTCCACCGCGGAAATGTTCCGTCAGCAAAAGAGCATTGCCCAGAATAAACCATCAGAGGATACAGGCGTCTCAGACACGCTGCTGCCTGAGAGCTGGACGATTTCCCCTGAGATGAAATCCCGGGCCGAACACTTTAACCCGCTGCATTATCTTCTGGCCTCCGAGAAGACCAGCCACATCGCCCCCCATTACCGCATTCGCCTGGGCTCTAAGGACGCGGATACCTCCTTTGGCATCTCCTATACCCTGTATCTGGCGCTGAAAGCCGCCGGGATAGATGCCGATTACGCGCTGGTGTGGGGACTGGGACACTGCAACGCTGACTATCCGGGGGAATTTGCCGCCTGGGCAGATCGGATCTGCTGAGGAATCATTGCTTCAGGAAATAAAAAGGAATCAGCTTCAGGGCCGCGCAGAAGGGTTTGATAAGCGGTTCCCAAAATATATAACGAAAAAGAAGGAGAAGTAACTATGAGTATCATTTCAGCCAGAATCGATAACCGTCTGCTGCACGGAATTGTAGCCACACAGTGGGCGCCTTTCATTGGAGCTCAGCGCGTCATGGTCATCGACGATCACATTGCCTCAGATCCTCTGTTAAAAAGCGGGATGCAGATGGGAAAGCCCGCGGGCTGCGCCCTCTCTATTATCACGGAGGAGACCGCGTACGCAAACTTCGCAGCCGGCAAGTACAATAACCAGACCGTATTTGTGATCGTACAGAAGCCGGAGATCTTAAAGCACCTGGTCGACCAGGGTGAGAAAATCCCCCGCATCGTTGTGGGCGGCACCGTAGCTCCCGAAGATGGAGTGGAGGCCGTTCAGGTCAGCCGCCGGGCTTTCGTTACCAAAGACCAGGAGCCGGTCTATCAGGCACTGGCCGCGGCCGGAGCCTCCATCGTTGTCCAGTATGTTCCAAAGGATAAAGAAGAAAAGCTCAGCCAGTACATTGCAAATGTATAACCTTTGATCATAACCGCCATGCGGATATTATGATACAACCTTTATTTTACGAAAGGAGTCAAAACAATGACTGCATTTCAAGCTATCCTGATCATTCTGATCGCATTTTTCCAGGGGTTTGACGCGTACGGTACACAGATCGTACCCTCAAACCACATCGTGTTCGGCTTTCTTGCTGGTCTGGCCATGGGCGACTGGCAGACAGGACTTGCCATCGGCGCTTCCTGCCAGCTGATGAGCCTGGGCGTGGCCGCCATCGGCGGTTCTTCCGTTCCCAACTATGGCCTGGCTGCCATCCTCGGCACCGCGGTTGCCATTTCCAGCAACGCGGACCTGGAAACCGGACTGACCATCGGCGTAGCAGTGGCTATGCTCTATGTTCAGATTGACGTTATCGTCAAGATCTTAAACGGCTTCATCGCCCGCCAGGCAGAGAAGTTCTGCGACGAGGGAAAATTCGGTGCCATGGAGAAAATCATTATGCTCTCCCCCATCCTGATGGGACTTTCCACAGCTCTTCCCACCGCCATTTACTGTGCGGTAGGCGTGAACGCTGTTAACTTCGTTCTTGACGCTATGCCTGCCTGGTTCACCGGAGGTCTTTCCATTGCCGGCGCTGCCCTTCCTGTCGTAGGTATGGCGCTCCTGCTCAATTACATGCCTGCCAAGAAGTGGTTCGGCTGCGTGATGCTGGGCTTCGTTCTGGCCACCTACTTTGGCTTAAGCGAGCTGATGAGCGGCGTCATCCCTGTTGCCATCATCGGCGGTGTCTGGGCTTATGAAGTATATAAAAAGCAGGCCGCTGCTCCTGCTGTTGCCACAGCCGGTAATCCGGAGATAGGAGAGTTGGAAGATGAGTAAAGAACCTGTATTAACCAAAAAAGACCTGTTCCAGTGCGGACGCCGCTGGCTGCTGGGCTCCTCCACCTTCAATTATGAGAACCAGATGGCTACCACCTGCGTATTCTCTCAGATGAAGGCGCTGCGCAAAATGTATCCCAATGACGAGGATTACAAAAAGTCCTTAAAGAACCAGTTCCGCTATTTTAATATCAACCCGCCCATGGGCTCCATCCTGCTTGGCATGACCCTGGCTGTGGAGGATAAAGAGGGCATCGACTCTCTGAATACCGTCAACGACATGAAAGTCAGCTTAATGGGCTCTATCTCCGGCATCGGCGACACCATCATGTGGGCCTTAATCCCCACCGTGTTCGGTTCCATCGCAGCTTACATGGGACAGGAGGGCAATCCTTTCGGTCTGGCGCTGTATGTGCTGGCCAACCTGGTGATCTTTGTCTGTAAGTTCTATCTCTGGGATCTGGGCTACAACATGGGTGCCAAACTGATTACATCCCTGAGTAATACCTTAAACGCTGTAACCGAGGCGGCATCTGTCCTTGGTCTGACAGTCGTAGGCTTCCTGATTGCCACCACCGTTACCATCAATCTGGGCGTGACATTCTCCTTCGGAGACGTTGTACTGGATTTACAAACCGGCGTGCTGGACAGCATTTTCCCCTGCATTCTGCCAATCTTTGCAACCTGGGGCGTTTATAAGCTGATCAAGAAAAAGGTGAATCTGACCTGGATCATTCTGGGCATCATCGTCATTTCCATGATTGGCGCCGCCACTGGCATTCTGGCTTAATAAAACTGACCCCCGACCCAATTCCTCTCGTGCCGGGGGTCTCTTTTTCAAGGAGACTTTAACACTATGAAACGATATGTATTTGCGACTCATCACAGCATGGCTTCCGGCCTGAAGGACACCATGGAGTTTTTGACCAAATCCGATGACCCGATCTATGACATCTCCGCCTATATGAATGAGGCCGGTGATGAGGATCTGGCAGCGGTAGTGGCAGAGCTTTTCTCCCACTTTGATCCAACGGACACCGTCGTGGTCATGACCGACCTGATGAGCGGCAGCGTCAACCAGAAATTCTTCCCCTATATGAACGACCATGTCTTCCTGCTCTCCGGTGTCAATGTACCTCTGGCCATGCAGCTTCTGCTGGCGGATGAGGAAGAACTGACTACAGACTACATTGAGGAGTGTGTTCAGGAAGCACGCAGCCAGCTTCTGCTGTTAAATACCCGCCAGGCTGACGAGGGAGACGATGACGAATGAGCCGCCAATATTTCAGAAGTGAAAAACTGACCGGGCACACCACCCGTATTTATGACATTCTGGGGGTAGCTCTGTATCTGGTGGAAGGAACAGATAAAGCCTGTGTCATCGATACCGGCCATGGACTGGGAAATCTGCGGGAATATGTGGAGACCCTGACGGACAAGCCCACCTTTGTGGTGCTGACCCATGGACATATCGACCATGCCAACGCCGCGGCTCTCTGGGATGAGGTCTACATGAGTCCCCTGGATCTGGAGGTCTACGCCGAACACAGCAGCATGGAGAAGCGCCGGGAACAGTTTCTGGAATCGGATCTGACAAAGGATATTCCCATTGAGGAATACAATCCCATCCGCACCGCCCCGTTTTTGCCCCTGTCAGACGGACAGATCTTTGACCTGGGCGGCGTCACTTTGGAGGCTGCAGCGGCTCCCGGTCACACACCAGGCATGACCATGATCCTGATCCGGGAAGACAGGATGATGCTCTTCGGCGACGGCTGCGGCCTGGAGGTGCTGATGTGCTTCCCAACCAGCAGTCCCATCTCCGCTTATCTGAAAGTTCTGGAACATATTAAGACCTACGAACCAAGGTATGACCGTATCATCCGCAACCACGGGACATGTGAATCGCCAAAGGAGCTTTTAGACAACTGCATCGCCTGCTGCCGCGATATTCTGAATAACTGTGACGCGAAACAGCTCACAAATTTCCGGGAAATTCCGGTGCTCAGTGCCCGCCCCATTGATCCCAAAACGCATGCACGTTTAGACGGCAGACAGGGAAATATCTTTTATATAGAAGAAAAACGGTGCTAAACGGCACCGTTTTTTATCGCATTTACTGACAGACGCGTCTTCACTCACGAACCAGAGCGGTCCGCCATCTTTATCCGCGCAGTCTGCGCACAAAATATTTCAGCTTATAATAAAGTAAAAACGCAAACGGAGACCTGAGCAGCAGCTCCATAAACATCCGCTCCTCCTCATTGATCCGCTTTAAATAATACGGATTGTTCTTAAAATCAGGAAAGGTATCCTGCATTTCTTTCGCAAGGGCTTTCAGAAAAGACAGCCGCTTCTTCTGAGTACCCTGCATATAGGAAAACAACGTATTCTGATAAAACAGATTGATAAACCGGAATTCGATCTCCTCCGGATATCTCTCAAAGGTTCCGCTGTCTTTCGCCATTCTGACCATGATGCGCATGGCCTCCATGCGGTCCCTGCAGCGCTCCTCAGTGACCACATGAACAGTAGAGCCCGTATGCTGATAATAATAATACAGAGGCTCCTCCACATATTCATAGCGCTTCGCCCGCAGTAAAAGCTCCGTGCTGACAGCGTTATCCTCATAAAACATGTGCTCCGGAAAATACAGCGGAGGCTCCATAAACATCTGCCGCCGGTAAATTTTCACCACCAGAAAACCGGCGTCCATGATCATGCTCTGATACTGAGCGTCTCCCAGAAGCCCTGTCTGCTCTTTCCGGCTGGTCCTGATCACCTGCCCGATCTCCATGCTGTGGCGATCCGTCAGGCAGCAGTCGCAGCCCACCATGTCCGCACCGGTCTCCTCCGCCCTCTGTAAAAGCTTCTCAAACATATCCGGCGCGGCCCAGTCATCGCTGTCCATAAATCCGATGAATTCTCCCCGGGCAATCTTCAGTCCGGCGTTCTTGGCCCCGCCCTGGCGGTGATTTTCCTTCAGCGCCAGCACACGGATTTTTCCCGGATTTTCCTGTTCAAAGCGGTGCAGAATTTCCAGCGAATGATCCGTAGAGGCATCGTCCACAGCTATGATTTCATAATCCTGAATGGTCTGATTCACCAGAGAATCCAGACAATATTCCAGCTTCTGATCCGCCGCCATATTATAAACCGGCACAATAATACTGAGCTGCATAGAGCTTCCCTTCCTTCATCGTGATTCACTGACATGGACAAACTATAAATTTCTGCAAAGGTAAGCAGTTTATGTTTTCATGCGTATCATCGCCTGAATCACAAATGCTCGTTCTGCCGGTGCACCGCCGGCGCCTCATACCGATCCATAAAATCCTCCCCCAGCCGGATTTTCTCCTTCGCGAAAGCAATCGCGTCAATCACCGTCAGCACAGCGTACACCTTCTCAAAGGTCACATCCATGAAATTCAGCATCTCCATGGGTACCGTGGGGTCGATAATAATATATTCCCCAAAATACTTATGATAATCCAGCTCATCCCTGGGATGGGGCTTGATATAAACCTGGGCGTCCTGCCCATACTGCTCAATGATATCCGCAAAAATCCTCCTGCGGGTTTCCAGATCACACAGGGGGTCGGTCAAAATCAAAATCTTATTGTCGCTGTGCTCCCCGTGACGCATCTTTTCATAAATCCCGTCCATATCCCGCACAAAGGCATGAAGCAGAAGATCCTTCTCTTCTTTCGTCAGCCGCTCCGTCAGGCCTTTCCTTGGCACCTCCACATATTTGGGACAGGGGCAGGGGATCAGGGAAATATCGTTGACCTCCATATCAATGCAGTATTTTCCATAGCCATTCTGAATGAAAATCAGGTTCAGCCTGCTGGAAAAGAAAGCCTTGATGCCAAAATGCCCTTTATTGTCATACCTGGCGGAATCATAATGAGAAAGACAATTCAGGCCGTCCTCCAGGGCATGGTATGGAATCTTATTCTGATTCAGATAATAGCCGATGGGATCGCTGTCGCAGAAGACATAGATTTCATCATATTTTTTGAAATCCACGGGCACATAAGCCGCTTCGCAGGCCGCGTATTTTCTGGTGAAAATGATCCGGTTCCACAGCGCTTTCACGAAATTGGCGGAGGGCGTCTTATATCTGGCAAGCTGCGGAAATTCCGTGTCGCGCTTCTCATCAAACTCGATCACTCTCCCAAAATATCCCACCTGCTCCAGGCGGTCCTTCAGATCCTCAAAATTGGTGGACATTTTGCTGAGCATCATATCCGCATGGCCCTGTTCCTCTTTGGGCAGGGCAAATTCTTTCAGGAAAGAAACATATGCATGATAATAGGTATGACAAATATAAATTCGTTTTTTCACCTGCTGTACTCCACAGATTTCACAACCAGACATCCGCCCTCTCCGTCCTCTTTTCTCACACAGAAAGGTCCGTTTTTCACGCCTACCCAGCGTCCCGGGACAGCATGCACTTTGCCGGCCGGATGATAGATAACACCGTCAGCACTGTAGGACAGGCTGACCTCTTCCAGCGGGAAATTCTTTTCCTTTTCATTCAGATCCTGACGGCCGGCTCTTTTCACCTGGTACTGAACAGAAATCACAGCACTGTCAAGCTTTCCCAGCTCCGTGCGGGTTTCCTGCGTACTCTCGCAGAGAATGGAGCCATATTTCTGCTTCCCGGTCACAAAGCTGATGTCGCATCCGGCCTCTTTCTTTATAAACACCAGCGCCCCATACTCCATTCCCATGGAAACCACGCCGGCCTGATCGCCTGCTTTCAGCTCACTCAGATCCAGACTGGTCACGCAGGTAAATTCCGGCGCCGGCCACTTCTGCAGCAGCAGATTAGGCACATCTCCGTAAGGACAGTCCTCTTTCACAGACACCGCGTTCAATTGCAGCCCCTTCTCTGTGAGCTCATACCAGTTTCCGGTCACATTGGCGTTCCACTGCCACTGCAGACCCAGCTTTTCTCCCTTAAAATCATCGGAGGTTGCAGGCTCGCAGACCGGCCAGTCCACGTCTCCCACATCCGGCTTTTGATATACATCCACCGGCTGTCCATAATCCTTTCCCGCCACCGGCGCGCCGATAATGGGCCAGTCCTCTTTCCAGCACATGGGCTGCAGATGAACAATTCTGCCCGCCGCGTACACATCCTGAAAGTGCAGAAACCAGTCCTCTCCGGTGACCGTATCCACCCAGGCGCCCTGATGAGGACCGTTGACCTGACTGCGCTCCTGACGCATCACGACCTTATACTCATAAGGTCCGAAAATATCCCGGGAGCGAAGTACGGTCTGCCAGCCGGTTTTTACCCCGCCCGCCGGGGCAAAAATATAATACCAGCCATTTCTCTTATAAAGCTTTGGCCCCTCGATGGTAGTCTGGTCATTCTCATTGCCGTCAAAGACCTTTACCTCCGGTCCCATCAGTCCGGAGCAGTCCGGCTTCATCTCCACCATGTGTAGGACACTCTTATAGCCGATGCGGCTCTTGGCCACCCCGGCCACCATGTAGGCTCTGCCGTCCTCATCCCAGAAAGGACAGGGATCAATCCAGCCCGCCGCCGGACGGATGTTGAAAGGTTCGCTCCACTTGCCGAAAGGATCTGTGGTCTGAACCACATAAATTCCCTCATCCGGCATGGGGAAAAACACATAATACGTCCCCTCATGATACCGGATGGCCGGAGCCCAGACGCCGCAGCCGTGCACCGGTTTGCGATAACGGTCTGTAGGCACATCCTGAATCAGGTAATTGACCACTTTCCAGTTCACCAGGTCCTTTGAGTGCAAAAGCGGCAGCCCCGGCGTATTGGTGAAGCTGGAGGAAATCATAAAATAATCCTCCCCCACACGAATAGCGTCCGGGTCTGAGTAGTCTGCGTATAATATCGGATTTCGGTAAGTTCCATCTCCTTTATCTGCGTTCCAGATCGTCTGATTGGGCATGTGTCAGTCCTCCTGCGTCATTTTTTTCAAATTATAGTATCATTTCACATCATTTGCGTCAGCGAAAAGCGCCTCCAGCCTTTCCTGATCCAGCCTCTCTCCAATCACAATGATGATCTCCTGTCCCATGGCAATCGGTTCCAGGGAAAAGCTTTCCCGGGTGGCATTGCATTGTAGCCATCCTTCGCCGTCCCGGGCAAAGCCCTTGATGCGCTCCACATTTCCATAAGCCGGGTTCTCCAGAGCTTCCTTTACCTTTGCCGTAAGCGTTTCCCCACTGAAAGGCTGATTCATGAAATAAAGGGTCTGAAATTCTTTCTCCTGGTCAAACCAGTATTTCTCAAAATCGGCGTGGCAAACGCCGCTGTTGCCAATGCGCTCCATGTCCCCATCTGTCAGCTGCTCCCAGGGTTTACAGAGGATGGTATCCTCCACATCACGACTGCAGCCGGCTCCTTTCAGAGCCCTCTTCAGGTGTTCTATGGACCCGTTCAACTGTTTTTCCGACACGGTCTGGCATTTGCTGAACAAAATACAGCCCGCGTTCGCCGCCTGTGCTGCCAGCAGATATTCCCCGGCGTCTGACAGTTCCTCCTCCAGGCCCGCGTCCACCACCGTGATCACGCTGCCGATCTCATACCACTGATCCAGCGGTTCCTCCCGCAGCACGTCAAAGAACTCGTCCACATCAAAAATGCCGGAGGGCTCCACTATCACTCTGTCAAAACCGCGCATCCCCATGGCGATCAGCTTCGTCCTAAACCGTCTGATATGGCAGTCCTTGTCGCAGCCGCCCGCCACCATCTCCAGATCGCAGCTGTCGCAGAGCGTATCCTGCATCAGCATCATGTCCACGTTCACCGCGCCAAAATCATTTTCCAGGATACAGATGTGCTGACCCTGGCGGATCAGATAATCCGCGTATTTTTTGAGAAAGGTCGTCTTACCGGCTCCCAGGAAGCCGGTAATCAGGTCAATTTTGATCATATTTTCTTAATTCTCTCAATTGCTTCCACAGTATTTTCATAACTGCCGAACGCCGTCATGCGGAAATAGGTCTCACCGCTGGGGCCGAAGCCGGAACCCGGCGTGCCCGCCACGGAAGCATTCTCCAGCAGATAATCAAAGAAATCCCAGCTGGACATGCCGTTTGGCGTTTTCAGCCAGATATAGGGAGCGTTCACCCCGCCGGAAACCGTATATCCGGCGTCCTTTAAGCCCTCGTAAATGACCTTCGCGTTGTTCATATAATAGCCCACCTGAGCTTTTAACTGTGTCTGGCCTTCCTCGGTATAGACCGCCGCACCCGCCTTCTGGACAATGTAGGGAGTGCCATTAAACTTGGTGCCGTGACGGCGCGCCCAAAGGCCGTGCAGTGCCACGCCCTCCACTTTCAGATCCTTCGGCACAACGGTATAGCCCAGACGCACGCCGGTAAAGCCCGCATTCTTGGAGAAGGAATGGAACTCAATGGCACAGGTCCTGGCGCCCTCACACTCATAGATGCTGTGGGGCTTGTCCTCCTCGGAAATATAAGCCTCGTAGGCCGCGTCATACAAAATCACCGCGCCCACCCTGTTGGCGTAATCCACCCACCGCTGTAAGCCCTCTCTGGAAATCATGGCGCCGGTGGGGTTGTTGGGGAAGCACAGATAAATCAGATCCGGCGTCTGATCCGGAAGTTCCGGAGAGAAGTTATTTTCCATGGTGCAGGGCATATAGATCACATCGCTCCAGTTGCCGGTAGCCGCGTCATAGGTGCCTGTCCTGCCCGCCATCACATTGCTGTCCACATACACCGGATAGACGGGATCGCAAACCGCGATCTTATTGTCCACCGCGAAAATCTCCTGGATATTGGCGCAGTCGCTCTTGGCGCCGTCGGACACAAAGATTTCATCCGCCGCAATGTCGCAGCCCCGCTTCTGATAGTCCCACTCCGCGATTTTGCTGCGCAAAAACTCATAACCCAGATCCGGCGCATAGCCCTTGAAAGTCTCAGCGTGGGCCATCTCATCCACCGCGCCGTGCATGGCGTCGATAATCACCGGCGCCAGAGGCTGGGTCACATCTCCGATGCTTAAACGGATGACTTTTTTATCCGGGTTTGCCTGAGAATAGGCGGCGATTTTTTTTGCCACCGTGGAAAACAGATAGCTACCCGGAAGTTTCAGATAATTTGCGTTTACTTTTGCCATAAGGGTCTCCTTTATATTGATAGTTAGAATTGTAAAACTCCTTCAAATACTGTCTCGGCGGGACCGGCCATATATACCTTGTCCGCCTTCTGATCATATTTTATTTTGATCTCGCCGCCCCGGACCTTCACCGTGATCTCCGGCTGTGTCAGACCATTGAGCACACAGGCCACCGCCACAGCACAACATCCTGTACCGCAGGCCAGGGTCTCACCGGTGCCTCTCTCCCATACCCGCATCTGCACAGTATAGTCATCAATGATTTTCACAAACTCCGTATTGATCCGTTTGGGAAAGGCTTCGTGATTTTCAAAATACGGGCCCACTGCCTCCAGATTTAAGCTTTCCACGTCCTCCACAAAAATCACCGCGTGGGGATTTCCCATGGATACACAGGTGGCATGATACTCCTTTCCCAGCACTGTCAGCGGCATTCCCAGCACAGGCGTTTTATCATACAGCACCGGTATCCGCTCCGGCTCAAGAATGGGCGAGCCCATATCCACACCCACCTCACGGACTTTCCCATCGGCCACAATTAACGTCAGACTCTTGACCTGCCCCGCGCTCTCGATCAGCAGGTGTATCCTGTCTGTCAACCTTTTGTCATATACATATTTCGCCACACAGCGAATTCCGTTGCCGCACATCTCCGCCCGGGTTCCGTCCGCGTTCCACATCTCCATCTCAAAGTCCGCTCTCTTTGACGGATTGATGAAAATCACCCCGTCCGAACCCACACCAAAATGCCGGTCGCTGACCTTCCTCACAAATTCCGGCTTATCCTGTGCCGGAATCACAAACCTGCTGCCATCCACATACACATAATCATTCCCGCAGCCGTGCATTTTCGTAAATTCAACCCGCATCCTCTGTCTCCCATTATTTTGGCGCAAACATGGCAATCACCATATACGCCGCCTCCACCAGATTCGTCCCGCTGTCCATACTGGTCTTTTGCAGATACCGGTGAGCCTCCGCTTCCGTGTACCCCCGGCGAAGCGAAAGCAGTCCCTTGGCACGTTCAATCGCTTCGATTTCTTCCCGGCTCCGCTCCCTGGGTTTCCCCCGTCTGGCCCTGCGCCCTGATTCCACACGATCAGTCATCTCCCGCACCCGGTCCACCAGTTCCTGCACCTTCAAGGGCATGGTCAATGTCTCCACATCCTCCCTCAGGTTGGCGCCGGTGAACTTTCCGGAAGCCACCAAAAGCATCTCAAACTCTTTGGGCAGCTCCTCCCTCAGCTGGTCGTAGACCATATCCGGCAGTTTATAACCTGAGATCACAATCCCGTCCCTGGTTTCCTCCGCGTACCCCAGCGCCTGAGAAGCCGTGGAACAGGCCGTCACTGAATCAAATCCGCTTCGCACCAATATGTTTCTGATATTTTTCCCCTCTTCCAGCCGGGGAAACACCACAATAATATTGGTCATATTATTCTCCTGCCCTGTTTCTCAATATGATGATACCAGGGTCGAATCAAGGGTCAAATACTTTTGATCCCAACATCATCAATATTTCAAATACTCGCTCAGCTCCCACTGAGAAACCTGACAGTTATAGTCATGCCACTCCTTTTCCTTCGCTTCCACATATTTATGAAATACATGCTCTCCCAAAGTTGCTTTCAGAAGTTCGTCTTTTTTCAGCTCCTCCAGCGCCTCTTTCAGCGTCCCGGGCAGCACATCGATTCCCTTCGCCGCTCTCTCCTCATCTGTCAGATGGAATACATTCCCATTGAAGCATTCCGGCGGCTCAATCTGATTGCGGATGCCGTCCAGCCCTGCCGCCAGGCACACCGCCAGGGCCAGATAAGGATTGGCGCTGGGATCAGGACAGCGAAGCTCTACCCGGGTCCCCTCCCCATTACTCATGGGAATGCGGATCAGCTGGGAACGGTTTCTGGTCCCCCAGGTCAGGTAAATAGGCGCTTCATAGCCCGGCACCAGCCGCTTGTAAGAGTTCACCAGGGGATTGGTAATGGCGCACATCCCTTTCACATGCTTTAAAATCCCGCCCATGAAATAATATGCTTCTCTGCTCAATCCATTCTCATCATTTTCATCATGAAAAATATTCCTGTCGTCCTGGTGCAGGGACATGTTGATATGCATGCCGGAGCCGTTGACGCCGGCGTTTGGCTTGGGCATAAAGGAAGCGTACAGCCCGTGCCTGCGGGCAATGGTCTTCACCGCCAGCTTGAAGGTCATAATATCATCCGCCGTCTCCAACACCTGGGCATACTCAAAGTCGATCTCATGCTGAGCCGGAGCCGCCTCATGATGGGAGGCCTCGATGCCAAAGCCCATCTCCTCCAGATTTAAAATGATCTCCCGGCGGGCGTTCTCACCCAGATCATTGGGTCCCATATCAAAGTATCCGGCCATTTCCTTGGTGGTCACCGTAGGCTGGGCGTTCTCGTCCGTGTCAAAAAGAAAGAATTCCAGCTCCGGACCCACCTTGAACTCATAGCCCATCTGCTCCGCTTCCTGCACCGTTTTTTTCAGGATATAACGGGGGTCCCCCTCAAAGGGCTTCCGGTCCGCGGTATAAACATCACAGATCATGCGGGCCACCTTACCGTTCTGTGGCCGCCAGGGGAAAACCTGAAAGCTGTCAAGATCCGGATACAGCAGCATATCGGACTCCTCCACCCGCACAAAGCCCTCAATGGAAGAACCGTCAAACATACATTTATTATTCAGCGCTTTCTCCAGCTGACTGGCCGTAATGGCCACATTTTTCAAATTGCCGAAAAGATCGGTAAACTGCAGACGGATGAACTCTACCCCTTCCTCCTCCACCATATTCAGAATGTCCTGCTTTGTGTATTGCTTCATAACGGTATTCCTTTCTCTCACAAAAATTTGATGAGCGCATGGTCGAAAGCCCGCCCGGCCCTCATCAAACAAAGTGGGGCCCGCGCCGGCCCCATTGCACTGCTTTTATTTTGCCCCATGATGAAAAAAATGTCAACTATTAGTTGTCTTACAAAGCTGACTTGATTCCCGACCGGCCATATGATATCATCCCAGACAGACATATCCGCTGATGCGGACATCACCATATATAAAGATCAGGATATGACAATGAAAAAAATACTCATCCTAAATACCGGAGGCACCCTGTCCTCCATCAAAAGTGAACATGGCCTGGTTCCGGGCATCCGCAGCGGCGACATGATGGAGGAACTTCGGTTGATTTCCAAAAATCTGCAGCTGGAAACAGAGGATTTCTGCAGCCTGGACAGTTCCAACATCTTTCCGGAGGACTGGATGGCTTTAGCTCAGAGAATTGCCGAAGTCTGTCACGAATATCAGGGTATTGTAGTTATTCACGGTACTGATACGCTGGCCTATACCTCATCCATGCTCTCCTTTATGCTGCGCGGGATTCCCATTCCGGTAGTAGTAACCGGCAGTCAGTTATCCATCGCTCACCCGGTGGCAGATGCCCTGGAAAATTGCCGCGGTGCCGTACACATGGCAGCCAGCGGCTGTCCCGGCGTATTTGTGGCTTTCAACCGCAAGATCATCCTTGGCTGCCGGGCCTCCAAGGTAAGAACCATGAGTTTTGATGCCTTTGAAAGCATCAATTACCCCAACATTGGGGAAATCAGCTCTCTGGGTCTGCATATCCGTCAGGAATATCTGCCCCCGGTCTACCGGGAAAATACCTCCAGTCAGCTCTGGAAAAATTTTCATCCCCGATTTGACTATGCCCATCAGGTCTTTTTAATAAAACTGTATCCGGGAATTTCTCCCGGGATCATGGATGATCTCACGGAAGCCGGATATCGCGGAATTTATATTGAAGGATTTGGCCTGGGCAATATACCCTTTCTGAAATATAATTTTGTGGAAGCCGTACACAGAGCCACCAGGCACGGCGTTACCGTGCTGGCTGGCAGCCAGTGCCTGTATGAAGGCACCAACCTGACTGTATACGAAACCGGATTAAAAGCTCTCTCGGCGGGGGTCATCGAGGCCCGGGATATGACCACAGAAGCAGCGCTGACCAAGCTGATGTGGGTGCTGGGGCAGACCTCTGATCCTGTGGAAATCAGACAATATTTTGAACAGAATCTGACCGGAGAGCGAATGTAAGGTCATACTTTCCCCTTTTCCCGCATAAAGTAATGTAAAGCGGCCGCATAAACAGAACGGGGAAAGCTTCATGAATAAAAGGACCAAAATCGTAGTATTGCATATGAAAGAGGTGATCTATACCGGGATTTTTATTTTTCTCGGTATCGTTCTGATTGTGCTGCTCGCCATGATGTTCTGGCCGGGCAGAAAAATGGACGCAAATGCCTCGCAGACACAGGAGGAAACAACAGGATCGTCTGCAGAAGAGCCCGTGGAGGAAACCGCCGCATACCTGCCCGGTATCTACACTGCCTCCCTGGAGCTTAACGGCAACGCCATGGAAATGCAGATTATCATAGAAAGCGCGGGAATCTCCAACGTCTCCTTCACCTACAAGGATGACGCCATCCAGACCATGTATCCGCTGTTTGAGCCAGTGCTGGAAAGCATCGCCTCTCAGCTGCAGGAGGGAACCGCCTTAGAAGACATTACTTATGAGGACAGTCAGAAATACACCGCCACAGTGCTGTTAAACGCCCTGGAAGAAGTACTGGAGAGCGCCAGAAAATAAAATAAAAAGACAGCAACAACGCTGTCTTTTTATTTCAACGCTGTCTTTTTATTTGTCGAGTAAACTTACACTTTGGATATGATTTACACCCCCAAAATTGCCCATATTTTCCATTTCGCAAAACAAGATCATTTCCACAGAATGGGCACTTGTTTTTTATATCATCAATATGCTGTTGTTTTTCTTCTGTGCTCCTATTTACGAGACAATTAAGACTACCGGCTATCGCCTGAATTTCCTCATGTGTGTATCGATCCGGTGCTTTTCTAAAATAAGCCCTAAGCTTTTTCAGCATATCCGGTCTTCTTACAATCACTACTGAATCTGTGTCCTCCGGGACTTTCTTTAATGTACACCGCTCTGAAAATACAATATACGAAATAAAATCTGAAACAGGCCTTTCAAGATATGTGGCCAAGGCCCTCATATGAGTTTGATTTTGACGAACAGGATTATAAAACCTGTTCTTCTCGCCGTTCGGGAGACATTGTGTCCAGTTGAGTTGATCATCGCTGCCAAAAATCCAGCCACTATAGTTTTTGCTTTCAAATACAAAGATTCCCTTCTGATGGATCATGACTAAATCTATTTCTGACGTTTTTCCCTGTGTTGGTACATAAAGGTTTTTCAGCACAATCAATTCCCCATCCAGATTATCATTCGTCAGTGCAAATTCCGTCGAATATTCACCAAACTGCCCTACATTTTCGTAATTTAAAAATGTTTGAATGAAGCCTGGCTGCTCTCCCTTAAA
Organism: Lachnospiraceae bacterium; assembly: GCA_021200345.1. Lineage (GTDB taxonomy): Bacteria > Bacillota > Clostridia > Lachnospirales > Lachnospiraceae > RGIG6307. The sequence goes on from JAJQGR010000351.1 coordinate 16,148, forward strand.
TATTTCCCATAATCCCATTGTCCACCCCTAGTAACCGTATAACTGTCAACTATGCGACTTGCCCGTTTCTTTTATAGACTCTCTCTATCCAATAAAATAATTATTCTTGACAAAATATTGTTCTTCTGCTACTATGGCCATGAAAGGAAACGAAGTTTACAACCGTACAGCTAATGCTCATGCGGCTTGCTCGTTTCTTTTTTTGTTCTCACAAAATCATATAAATATAATTTACCATCTTCATCACATCTCACAAGCATCCTCGCAGTAAAAACATTATACCTTTCCAGGACTCCATCCTTATCATAAACAGGCAGTCCGAAACGAGTCGTATATCGGTGCCAGCCTAATCTTGCTTTTGCACCATGTTTTTCTGAAAAATCAGGATACTTCACTTTATCATCAGCAATTTGAACAAGTTCGCCGATAGCTGATATCATATTGGCCTTTGCTTTTACATTCGCTCCTCTTAACTCTTTTGTATCATTTGAATGACTAAATTCATCCGGAAAATCCGATCCAATATAAACTTTTTCAGAAGTCTCGGTTATCTCAAAAAACAGTCCAATATATTCTTTTAGATATTTCTCTACCTTATCCCATTCAATCCCTCTGCGGGATTGGAAACGTATATCATTGATGATCGCAATTTTTCTTCCGTCCAGATCTGTAGTAATACTTACATTTTTATCCATATTGAACACTCCTTTCATCGTGTCAATCGGCTATCTCGACGATAAATGTAATATTATCACACAATCCAGCAAACTACCACTGTTTATATATCACCTTCCATCCTCTCCAACTCTTTCAACCAGATCGCCGCGCTGGCATCCGTCGGCATGCGCAGATCCCCTCTGGGTGAGACCGCCACAGATCCTACCTTGGGTCCGTCCGGCAGGCAGCTTCGCTTGAAATGCTGGGCAAAGAAACGCTGATAGAAGACCTTCAGCCATTTAAGAATGGTTTCCTTTTCATAACTGCCCTCAAAGGAAAGGCAGGCCATGCGGTAAATCTTGGAGGGGGAACAGCCATAGCGCAGCATATAATACAGGAAAAAGTCGTGCAGCTCATAAGGCCCCACCAGATCCTCGGTTTTCTGGGAAATGGCGCCCTCCACCGGCGGCAGAAGTTCCGGGCTGACCGGGGTATCCAGTACATCCTCCAGTACATTTTTCAGTCGTTCCACACCGCAAGTATCGGCGTAATATTTCACCAGATGACGCACCAGGGTCTTGGGGACGCCAGCGTTAACGCCGTACATGGACATGTGGTCGCCGTTGTAGGTGGCCCAGCCCAGGGCCAGCTCCGACATATCGCCGGTGCCGATGACCATTCCGTTGTCCCGGTTGGCAATGTCCATGAGAATCTGGGTCCGCTCCCTGGCCTGGCCATTCTCATAGGTCACGTTATGATTGTCCATATCCTGTCCAATGTCCCTGAAATGCAAAGTCACGGATTCTTTAATGTCAATCTCCTCCAGTCTGGCGCCCAGGACGCCTGCCAGTGTACAGGCGTTGTGGTACGTCCTGTCGGTGGTGCCGAAGCAGGGCATGGTGATGCAGCGGATGCCCGCTCTGTCCAGACCCAGCAGGTCAAAAGCTTTCACCGTCACCAAAAGCGCCAGTGTGGAATCCAGCCCGCCGCTTAAACCGATCACCGCTGACTGACAGCCCGTGTGCTCCAGTCTTTTTTTCAATCCATGAGCCTGAATAGAGAGAATCTCCTCACACCGCTCCTCCCGCTCCTTCTCATCCCCCGGCACAAAGGGCGTTCTGGCAAAGGAACGTTTAAGCTTTACTTCCTGCTCTTTCAGCCGGAACGGCACATGCAGATACATGGCGTTATTTTCCTGTTTCTGGAATGCAAACAGCTTCCTCCGGTCGTGGTTAAGACGCTGCACATCCAGATCCGCGAAAATCGTCCCGGATCCAAAACGCCCGGACTGGGCCAGAACGGTACCATTCTCGCAGATGATATTGTGACCGCCAAAGACCAGATCCTGGGTAGATTCCCCCTCCCCGGCGCTACAGTAAAGATAGCCTGCCACCAGCCTGGCGGAGGTGGAGGAAACCAGATTCAGTCGATACGCCGCTTTCCCCACGGTCTCATTGGAGGCTGACAGATTGACGATCAGATTTGCTCCCGCCTGAGCGTGATGCTGAGAAGGAGAAACAGGTACCCACAGATCCTCACACAGCTCGCAGGCCACCTGCAGCCCCGGCATATTTTCACAGCTGAAAATCAGATTGCATCCAAAGGGCACCTGCCTGCCCTCAAAGCTGACATACTCCGGCGTTTCATTGCCGGAAGCAAAATTTCTGCCCTCGTAAAACTCCGCGTACATGGGAAGATTGCGCTTGGGCACCAGTCCCAGAAGCTTTCCGTCGCTGACCGCCGCCGCCGCATTATAAAGCCTGCCCTCTTTTTCAAAGGGAAGCCCGATGAAAAATAAGGCTCTGCTGCCGCCGGTGGCCGCGATAAACTCCCGCAGCCCCTTTAACGCTCCCTGCAGCAGCGTCTCCTGCTCAAACAAATCCTGGCAGGTATATCCGGTAATGCACAGCTCCGGCAGCACGATAATCCCGGCGCCCTGCCGGTACGCCTCCAGCGCCTCCACAATACTGTTTAACGTATTATAATCAGTGTCCGCCACCTTGATTTTCGGCGTCACCGCCGCCACCTTTACAAATCCGTCTTTCATTGTCCGTTCCCATTTCCGGCACCAGTAGTTATTTACAAAAATTCCCGATGTCTGATTACTATAAAATAATTTCCCGTATCTTTGTTATTTCTGTTTACCAGCCTGTAGAGTCCGCCAATTTACCTCACCTGTTTTAATAATGCCCGTAATTCATCCGTCGTATATTCATATCCCGTATTGCAGAAATGACACTTAATCTCCACCGGCTCTCCCTCGTCAATCATCTCCTGCAGCTCTTTCCGCCCCACAGAGATCAGCACCTTATCTGTCTTCCCACGGGAGCAGTCACAGGAAAAGGACGCCGGTATGGTGTCCGTAAACTCCACATCAAAGTCCTCCAGCACATACCGCAGAAGATCCTCCGGCGTCATTCCCTGACTTAAAAGCGCCGTCACGGAACTGACTCTCTGCACATTCTGCTCCAGCCGTCCGATCACCTCCTCTGAGGCAAAGGGCATCAGCTGAACGATAAAGCCTCCGGCCTGGGCCACCGTATAATCTCTGTCCACCAGCACCCCCAGTCCCACACTGGAGGGAATCTGCTCGGAAGCCGCGAAATAATAGGTCAGATCCTCGCCGATTTCCCCGCTGACCAGCTCAATCTGCCCGTTGTAGGGCTCTTTCATCCCCAGATCCTTGATCACATTCAGTATACCCTTACCCACGGCGCCGGATACATCCAGCTTCCCTTTGGCATTTAGAGGCAAATCCACATAAGGCTCTCCCACATATCCTTTCACATGCCCCTGAGAATCCGCCGTTACCGTAACTCCTCTTAAGGGTCCGTCCGCCTGAATCTGCAATGTCAGGATGTCCTTCTCCCCTTTCATGGAGACGCCCATCATCAATGCGCCGCTCATCAGTCTCCCCAGCGCCGCCGTGGCCACCGGCGTGGTCTCATGGCGCCGTCTGGCCTCCTCCACCGTTTCTTTTGTGGTGCAGGCAAAGGCCCTGATCTGCGCGTTTGCCGCCGTAGCTCTTACAATATAATCCGCCATGAAGATTCCTTTCCTTTTTCTCTCGCCGCCACAAAAATCCTCTCCGAGATTTCCGTAACCTCTCCTCCTGTGTCGGCGTCGATTGCCTCAATAAACTCCAGTCCCGCCTCTTTCAGAAATCCTTTCATTTCCTCCAGCGTATACCCCCGCTGCACATGGGTTTCATCAAAGCGCCGATACCGATCGCCCTCTTCCTGCTGATAAATCGTCAGATCATACTCATTGGTATGGGTTTGGGGATCATAATAATTATCCCAGATGAAGCTGCAGTCCTCCCTGCTCTCCGCGATCACCGAATCACCGATCTGTTCATATTTATACACCGTATTAAAATCAAATAAAAACAGTCCCTTAGGAAATAAAAACAGATTGACCTGCTGAAAGCACTGAATGACATCCTCATCCTTCGTAAGATAATTAATGGAATCACAGACAGAATAAATGGTGCCGATAGTGCTGTACATATCCAGTTCCCGCATATCCTGGCAAAAATACATAATATCCAGTCCTGAGGCTTCCTTTTTCTCCAGCGCCAAAAGCAGCATCTCACACGACAGATCAATTCCGATCATATCATAGCCCCGTCTGGCCATCAGCTCCGTCAGCGTCCCGGTGCCGCAGCCCAAATCCATCACCAGATTTTTTTCGCTTTCCAGGGCTTCATTCAGCGTCTGTCCGTCATTCCCTGCTTCAGACCCAGGATCATCATTTGCCGGTCTGCCCGTTTCCAGATTGGTTCGAACCGGTTTGGAAACGCCGTATTTTTCGATATAATCCACAATACGCTGACACCACTCCCCGTAAGGAGTGGCGTCCATCAGTTCATCATATACTCCCGCAAAGCCTGTATAGCTTTCCATGGCTTTCTCCCATCCATTCTTTCCACGATGTTACCCGAACAATCCCCCGATGGCTCCAAACAGTCCCAGACTGCCCACGCTCATGATGACACCGGCCAGCAGCACTCCCAGCATCACTGCCGCCACGCTGGTCTTAAAGTCCATATCCAGAAGGCTGGCCGCCAGCGTCCCCGTCCAGGCACCTGTTCCCGGCAGGGGAATCCCCACAAATAAAAGCAGCGCTACAAACAGGCTGCGTCCTACTTTCTCCTGCAGCTTCACGCCGCCCTTATGTCCTTTCTCCAGGCAAAAAGTAAAAAATTTGCCGATCACCGGCTTATCCGCACCCCATTCCAGCACCTTTCTGGCAAAGAAGAAAATGATCGGAACCGGGATCATATTACCGATAATACAGACAATGTAGCTGGGAAGCAGGGGCAGCCCCATTCCCACCGCCACAGGAATGGCGCCTCTCAGTTCAATCAACGGCACCATGGAAATCAAAAATACAATCAAATACTGTTTTAACATCATCACTCCTCTATAATCTCTTGCAGCGCCCGCATCAGCGCGTCCATCTGCTCCGGTGTCCCCACCGTGATGCGCAGATAATTGTCAATCCGGGGCTTTTTAAAATAACGGACATAAATATTCCGCTCCCGCAGCGCCAGGAAAATCTTCTCAGCGCTCACCCGTTCATGGGTTGCAAAAATAAAATTGGTTTTGGAATCCGGGAAAGAAAATCCCAGTGTCCTGAGCTCCTTTTTGCTCTTTTCTCTGGTCTCCACGATTTTGGCCGTGATCCTGCGAAAATAATCCTCATCCTCCACCGCTGCTTTTCCCACGGCCAGGCTCATGCGGCTCATGGTGTAGGAATTAAAGGAAAATTTGACGTCATTCAGATAACCTGTCAGCTTCCGGGAACCGATGGCAAAGCCGATCCTGGCCCCGGCCATGGCTCTGGACTTGGAAAAGGTCTGCACTACTAAAAGATTTTCGTATTTTTCTGTGAGAGGCAGAACGCTCTCTCCTCCGAAATCCACATATGCCTCGTCAATGATCACCACACTGTCCGGATTGGACGCAATGATTTTCTCCAGATGTTCCACTGTTTCCAACAGTCCCGTGGGAGCGTTTGGATTGGGAATCACAATGCCTCCGTTGGGCTGCATATAATCTTCCACAGAAAGAGAAAAATCATCCCGCAAGGGACAGGTTCGGTACGGAATCCGAAACAGATCCGCCCATACGTCATAAAAAGAATAGGTGATATCCGGGAAAAGAATCGGCCTGTCGCTGTTAAAAAATGTCAGAAACGCCATGGCCAGCACATCATCGCTGCCCACGCCCACAAATACCTGCTCCGGGTCTACTCCATATCTGTCAGCCAGCGCCTGTACCAGTTCCCCCGCGGCAGGATCCGGATACAGCCTGAGCTGCCCGGCCTCCATCTCCTTTACCACCTCCGCCACCCGCGGGAGGGATGATAGGGACACTCGTTGGTATTTAAT
>JAJQGR010000293.1 GCA_021200345.1 Lachnospiraceae bacterium
CTCCACCACTGCCCGCTTGGTGTTCAGGTTGTACATATTCTTGGACCAGTTCTCAATGGTGGAATACCGCAGACGGGCGTTTTTGCCCACATACAGCTCCACACAGCCGGCGTGAAGGTTGGCCACATTGTATTTGGGCGCGGAGCATCCTTCGATGAAATGCAGATTGGCACCCTCGTCCACGATAATCAGGGTATGCTCGAACTGCCCCGCCCCCGGCGCGTTTAAGCGAAAATAAGACTGCAGGGGTATCTCCACCGACACTCCCGGCGGCACATACACAAAGGATCCGCCGGACCAGACTGCCCCATGAAGCGCCGCAAATTTATGGTCCTGCGGCGGCACCAGCTTCATAAAATGCGTCCGTATCATGTCGGCGTACTCGCCGTGCATGGCACTTTCCAGGTCTGTGTATACCACACCCATGGCCGCCACCTCTTCGCGCACATTATGATACACTAACTCTGAGTCATACTGCGCCCCCACTCCGGCCAGGGACTTTCTCTCCGCCTGGGGAATCCCCAGACGTTCAAAGGTATCTTTGATATCCTCCGGCACATCGGACCACTTGGCGCTCATCCTGGTATTGGGACGCACGTATGTCACAATATTGTCCATGTCCAGGTCATCAATACTGGGACCCCAGTCCGGCACCTGCAGGGAATGATAAATCTGTAAGGAATGCAAACGGAACTGATTCATCCACGCCGGGTCATTTTTTTCTTTTGAAATCTTATCAACAATTTCCGGCGTCAGCCCGGCTTGAAGCTTATAGGAATCCTCGTCCTCATTTTTAAAATCGTATATACTGCGGTTGATATCGTCAACCTGACTTTTCTCTCTCATTGATGCCTCTCGTGTCCTTATGCTTTCGCCAGAAACTGCTCGTAACCGTCAGAATTAATCTGATCCACCAGATTGCCGTCGCCCACAGCCACGATGTGGCCATCCACCATCACATGAGTGTGATCCACCTTCAGCGACTCCAGAATCTTCGTGCTGTGGGTAATCACCAAAAGCGCCCCCTCCTGCTCTTTCTGGAAAATCCGGATTCCATCAGAAACCACCCGTACAGCGTCCACATCCAGACCGGAATCTGTCTCGTCCAGAATGGCCAGCTTAGGCTCAAACATCAAAAGCTGTAAAATCTCAATTTTCTTTTTCTCTCCGCCGGAAAATCCCACATTCAGATCCCGGGAGGCGTAGCTTTTGTCAATCTGCAAAAGCTCCATGGCCTTCTCCAGCTTTTTCTTGAAATCCCAGAGACGAAGCCGCTTGCCCGTGCGCTGCTGCACCGCGCTGCGAAGGAAGCTTTCCAGTGTCAGACCCGGCACCTCTAAAGGCTCCTGGAAGGACAAAAACAGGCCGGCCTTTGCCCGCGCGTCCACTGCCGCGCCTGTCAGATCCTCGCCGTCCAGCAAAATCTGACCGGCTGTTATCTGATACCTGGGATTTCCCATCAGGGCAAAGCCGAGAGTGGATTTGCCGGCGCCGTTGGGTCCCATAAGCACGTGGGTTTCTCCCCTTTGAATATTCATGTCAACGCCATGCAGGATCTCTTTCTCCTCCACGCTGACGTCCAGGCCTTTTATCTGTAAAAGTGTGTCTGACATACCGTCTTTTCCTCCAAAATCTGTCAAGCTGTCTATAGGTTGTCTCTGATTCTCTTTCCTTATTCCAAAGGAATTATAAGCACATTTATCCTTTCTGTCAAGCTGTGCCGCTCAAAGCCTATTATTTCCCTAGGTATTGCCATTATATTCCCTCATCCTGCTCCTGTCAACCATAAGAAGCAACGCCATTTATAAAATATTTGAAAACCTACTAAACCTATGGTATACTTATTATTTATAGAGACCTGTAAGATGCGGTAAAATAATTTCAGGAGGATCTGTTTTGAGAATTTCCACGCGAGGGCGCTACTCCCTCAGAATGATGATTGATCTGGCACAGCATTACAATGAGGGATTTATTGCCCTGAAGGATATATCTGAGCGGCAGAAGATCTCCAAGAAATATCTGGAACAGATCATCCCCTTTCTCAACCGGAATAACCTGCTTTTAACCAACCGCGGCCATATGGGCGGCTATCAGCTGGCCAGACATCCCATGGAAATCACTGTCCGGGAAATCCTGGAGAGCGCGGAAGGAAGCCTGATGCCCGTCAGCTGCATGGACACCACACCAAATTCCTGCGAGCGGTGCGACGAATGTCTGACCCTGCCCATCTATAAGGGCCTTTCAAAGGTGATCAACGAATATCTGGAAGGGATTACGCTGCAGAACATCATTGATGATCCCCGGGTTGTTTCAGAGTATTATATTTAAAATATAGAACAAAAAAGTCTTCGGACAGAAAAGAGGTATGATTTATGGAAAATTGCGGTTATTGTCAAAAAGGTGAGCTTCTGGCAGCTTTCGGCATTGAGATCTGTCAGCTGTCCGTCAGCACCCTGATCCTGTTCAAGGAGCAGTCCCATCCGGGCAGGTGTATCGTGGCCTACAAGGATCATGTCAGCGAGATCGTGGACATCTCCGATGAGGAACGGAACGCGTTTTTCGCGGATGTGAACCGGGCGGCAAAGGCCATCCACTCAGCCTTCCATCCGGACAAGCTCAACTACGGTGCTTACGGCGACACCGGTTGCCATTTGCATATGCATCTGGTGCCCAAATATAAGGACGGTTATGAGTGGGGCGGGGTATTTGCCATGAATCCGGGCGAAAAGTTTCTCACTGACACTGAGTACGCGGAAATGATTGAGAAAATTAAGGCAAATCTTTAATCTTTCCCCTCAAAGAACGTTTCCAGTGTCTTTATCAGATCCGCGTCCCCGTCCACCTTCAGCCGTCCGGCCGCAAAAGCGGTCACCGGAGTAAGGCTGCCGTCGATAAGCGCCTGGTATGTCGCCGCGCTGGCTGTGAACACGCCGTTTTTATCATAGTAATCGTAAGGCTCCACATGGATCTTCCCATTGTCCGCCTCCAGATAAAACACGCCCTTCAGGTCAGTGAAGTGAAACTCAAAGGCCATTCTGCCAGGCGCTGTCGCTATTTCCTGCTGCTCCAGCCTTTCCTTTATCTGAGGAAATACTTCCTCAAAGGTGATCTTTTTTTCAACCTGGTCAACATCCTTCTTTTGCATTTTGTCCTTTCCCATTTTGGTGATTTTCCTCCTTATTTAAAGTCCTGTACTCCCGCAATATCCCGGATCACTTCCCCGGCCAGAATCAATCCGGCAACGGAGGGCACAAAAGCGATACTGCCCGGAATGCTCCGCCGCCTGGCATCTCTGCCCAGGCTTTCCGAAGCGCCATCTTGACCTGTCTGTCCGTCACTTCCATTCTCCGAAAGGCGAACTGCCTTTTCTGTGGAGTAAACCACTTTCAGATGGTCAATTCCCCTCTTTTTACACTCCCGGCGCATCACCCGGGCCAGAGGACAGTCTGTGGTCTCATAGATGTCCGCCACCCGAAACGCAGTGGGGTTCAGCTTATTGCCCGCACCCATACAGCTGATCACCGGCACATGGTTTTTCTGCGCCCGGGTGATAATCTCCAGCTTTGCGGTGACCGTATCCACCGCGTCAATGATATAGGTATACCCAGAGAAATCAAAATCATCGGCATTCTCCGGAAGGAAAAAACACCGATGCGTTTCCACCTGTGCCCGGGGATTGATGTCCAGAATGCGCTCCTTCATCACATCCACCTTGTATTGGCCCACTGTTTTGTGAGTGGCTATGATCTGGCGGTTAATATTACTCAGACAAACCTGATCATCATCAACCAATATCAGGGAGCCTGCGCCGCTGCGGGCCAGGGCTTCCACCGCATATCCGCCCACACCGCCGATGCCAAAAACGGCTACCTTCGCCTTCTTCAGCCGCTCCATTCCCTCTTTTCCGATTAGGAGCTCCGTTCTGGAGAACTGATCTGCCATGACAACATCTCTTCCTTTCATCTATGCGGCATTTTACAGGTAATACATATATTTTTATTCATTCTTCCTATCCTGCCGATCATAATCATCCAGAAAAGAATGGCGCTCCCCCCGATACTTGTACCCCACCATGGTATCCAGGCTGACAGAGTGAATGCTGTTAAAAATACTCTTTTCAATATTGGGGTTGTCACGCTTCAGTCTCCTGATCAGATTTTTGATCTCCTGACGCTTGGATCCGCCGCCCCCGTTATCGCACATGGTGCAGTTCTCCGTAAAACGACAGGCACACTGGATAAATTCCAGATCATTATACCGCTTCCAGGCGATAATGTCATCCTCATGGACGCAGTATAAGGGACGGATCAGTTCCATCCCCTCAAAATTGGTGCTGTGAAGCTTGGGCAGCATGGCCTGCAGCTGGGAACCGTAAAACATGCCCATCACCGTGGTCTCAATGACGTCGTTAAAATGATGTCCCAGCGCAATCTTATTGCAGCCCAGCTCCTTTGCCTTACTGTATAAATACCCCCGCCGCATTCTGGCGCAGAGATAACAGGGATTTTTGTCCGTGCTGTTGGCCACCTCAAAAATATTGGTCTCAAAGATGGTGATGGGAATCTGCAACAGCGCGGCGTTGCTTTCAATTTTGCGGCGGTTGAGCTCATTATAGCCAGGGTCCATCACCAGATAAACCAGTTCAAAAGGGAAATCGCTGTGGCGTTGAAGCATCTGCATCAGCTTGGCCATCAGCATGGAATCCTTGCCGCCGGAAATACAGACGGCGATTTTGTCCCCCTCTTTGATCAGCTCGTAGGTTTTGACCGCCCGGGTGAAAGGAGCCCAGATTTCTTTATGGTATTTTTTCGTTAAGCTGCGTTCTACACGCTGGACATCATCAAGTTCGCGAGGCATTGATTTTTCTCTCCAAACGGATATGTCCGCTGATGCGGACATTGCTATATAAAAGCTTTCCTGATTTTACTACATCCGGGAAAGAAAAGCAAGCATCCTCATGATCTGTTTCCCGTC
>JAJQGR010000325.1 GCA_021200345.1 Lachnospiraceae bacterium
TTAAAACCGAACGCGCCTGAAAAGGGCGTGTTTTTCTGTCTCAAAATTTTTTGAATTTCTATCTTAATAGCACTTGCTTTAACGCAACCGTGGAAGTGGATGGAGAGCTGGTTCTGAAAGACGTAGAATATCTGTAAAGCACTCTCATACCGTCAGATCACGGCAGGGGATCCGGTCAGCGTCGCCTTTAGGCGATGAAGCTGTAAGCCCCTGCCGTATTTTGTGCTTAAAACATCATCTCTTTCAGCAGCGCCTCCAGCTCGTCCTCCTTTTCCCCGACAGGCCATCCCCGCCGGGACGCTTTCGATTTTTCCTTTTCCCGCGCGGCATTTCTCTTTAATTCCGGTTCCTCCACTCTGCTCATGGCCTCGTTCAGCCTCAGCCTCGGCACCAGGTGATTCTCAAAATATTCCACCAGCTTTAGCTGAAGCAGGGCCTGCTTTCCCTCCACGTCGCATAAATTTTTCAACGAAAAAAACAAATACAGCTCCAGCGCGCACATTCCATAGTAAGGCAGCACCTGCGCGAAACCGCCTGATCCCGCCAATATGTAAAATACCTCCACTCCCACACAGAGAATGCTCAAAAATAAAAACTGTACGCTCCATTTACCAAAGGCTCTGTGACTGATTCCAAATATCTTGTCCTTTTCCAGGCAATTTTCCACAAAAACAGGAATATTTGCCACCCCTTCATTCATATGATAGCACTGAACGAATTTGGAATGAATGACTTTCAGACCTTTGTGGGAAACGGTGGACATATTTTCCGCTCCTTTCAAAAGCCCACGGCAGTGCGTCCACTGCGCCAGAAGCGTCACCAGCGATAATACAAAAAAAGCTGCCGCACATATGGAAAGAGTATTTGATTCCGGGAAAATGTCAAACATAGATAGATCCTTCTTTCTTCAATATGATTTTCATTTATTATAGAAAGTTTCTGCCCTGCTGTCAGCCGGAACCCATCGACAAATCCCGGCTTTTCATACATGAAAATTTTCACGCGGCACTTTTCCGAACCCCTCTGTGTGCCATGATCTCCAAAAACCTCATTGACTTTCCCACGGATTCGGTTTACATTATTCACAGCAAACCAGATAAATGACACTCAGACAAAAGAAAGGATTGATTATGACATACTCCTATAAGACAAAGGGCACCTGCTCCAAACAGATTGATATCGAATTAGAAGACGGCATCGTCAAAAAGGTCGCTTTCACCGGCGGCTGCAATGGCAACACCAAGGGCATCAGCTCCCTGGTGGTCGGCATGAAAGCGGAGGACGTGATCGCCCGCACCAGGGGCATCACCTGCGGCCCCAGACCCACCTCCTGTCCGGATCAGCTCTCCCACGCTCTGGAGGAGGCACTGGCTGCGGCGCAATAAGACGCAAAACCCAGAGGTATTTTTTATGAAAAAAATCGTACTCACCGGCGGCGGCACCGCCGGTCATGTGACGCCGAATATCGCCCTGCTCCCTCATCTTGAGGCAGCCGGATATGAGGTTTTCTATCTTGGCTCCTATGATGGCATTGAGAAAAAGCTGATCGGCGATTTTGGCGTACCCTATTACGGCATCTCCACCGGAAAGCTCCGCCGGTATTTTTCCTGGCGGAATTTTTCTGACCCTTTTCGTGTCATCAAAGGCTTTTCCGAAGCAAAAAAATACTTAAAGGAAATCCGCCCGGACGTGGTGTTCTCCAAGGGCGGCTTTGTCAGCGTTCCTGTGGTGCGGGCGGCAGCCAGCCTTCATATTCCCTGCATCATCCATGAATGCGATATGACCCCGGGCCTTGCCAATAAACTGTGTATTCCCGTGGCCAAAAAGGTCTGCTGCAACTTCCCGGAAACGGTATCCATGCTCCCCGCGGACAAGGCGATCCTGACCGGCACCCCCATCCGGGAGGAGCTCTCTAAGGGTTCCAGATCCGCGGGGCTTAAGCTCTGCCATTTCACAGCCGACAAGCCCGTAATCATGGTCATCGGCGGTTCTCTGGGCGCAGTACATGTGAATGAGCTGGTGCGCGCTGCCCTTCCCGGGCTCCTTGAAGACTTTCAGGTTCTTCACCTTTGCGGAAAAGGAAAACTGGACGAAACCCGGCAAAACATCCCCGGTTACATCCAGTTTGAATATGTCAAGGACGATTTAAAGCACCTGTTCGCCGCCGCGGATGTGGTGATCAGCCGGGCCGGGGCCAATGCCATCTGCGAGCTTTTAGCCCTGAAAAAGCCAAATCTGCTGATCCCTCTTCCCGCAAACGCCTCCAGAGGCGACCAGCTTTTAAACGCCAGATCCTTTGAGGCTCAGGGCTACAGCGTTGTCAAAGAGGAATCTGAGCTGACTCCTGAAATTCTGACTGACGTGGTAAAGGCCCTTTACCATGACCGGAATTCCTATATATCCGCCATGGAAAAAAGCACACAGACGGAGGCCATCTCCACGATCATGAATCTGATTACAAATATCTGATCACGCAAAAAGGGGCTGCCGCACTGCGAAAGTTTGTTCGTCAATGCGACTGCCCCTTTCATTCTGATGCCTTACACGGATCTCTCTTTTTAACTCAGCATCTCAGCCTCATCTCCCCTTTCATCCTCCTCAAATTCCAGTTCCACAAACTCAGCTCCATCAAAGAAATCCTGCACTTCGATTCCCAGTCCTCCGCATAATCTGGCCAGCGTCTTGATCCCCGGATTCTGACTCTTCCCGTTCATAATGCTTTTGATGGTAGATACATGAACCCCGGATCCATAAGACAACTGGTACGGACTGCACCCTTTCTCATAGCACAGCTTTGTCAGCCGCGTTGCCACTGCTTCCTGGTACTTCATTTTACTAATCCCCCTCCTGCCGGGTCCTGCTATCACAGGACATTTCCAAGATTTTGTCCTGTCAGAGACTTTCCGGCTCCTTCTTTTGTATATAATACTCTTTTTCTTTTCAACATGTAGACGATATATCGTCCCAAATATACCCTTTTAAGACAATCATTTTCCTTTTTAGCGATGGAATATTGCTCCATATCCTTGACTTTTTCTGTTTTTCAGCATATTCTGATCTGAGAAAAGCTTTTCGAGAAGATCTCGTTGCGGAGCTTTGTTCTACACAGAAAATAAGTAGACATTCTCTCGCATAAAGTACGTTACTACATGTATTAGCACACATTATACTCTTTTTATATGTACATCAGTTGACCATACAGTGTCAAAAGAAGGATTTTTATGTGGTATTTTGACAACGATTACCTGGAGGGTGCTCACCCCGAAATCTTAAAATGTCTGACGGAAACCAATCTGGAGCAGACGCCCGGTTATGGCGAAGACCATTATTGCGCCGCCGCCAAAGACAAAATCAGGACAGCCTGTGGCTGCCCCGGCGCTGATATTTACTTTACTGTTGGCGGTACTCAGACCAACGCTCTGGTGATTGACAGCCTGCTCCACAGCTATGAAGGCGTTATTTCAGCACAGACCGGACATGTGAACGCCCATGAAGCCGGCGCTATTGAATTCACCGGTCACAAGGTGCTCTCCCTGCCCCATTATCAGGGCAAAATTTCCGCCGCTGATCTGTCAGACTATCTGAAGAAATTCTGGAAAGATGAGAACCGGGAGCACATGGTTTTTCCGGGCATGGTCTACATTTCCCATCCCACGGAATACGGCACCCTGTACACGAAAGATGAGTTATCAGCCCTCAGCGATCTTTGTCGTGCTTACCGGATTCCACTGTATCTGGACGGCGCCAGACTGGGCTACGGCCTGATGAGCCGCAGCACGGATGTGACACTGCCGGACATCGCGAAATACTGTGACGTCTTTTATATCGGCGGTACAAAGGTGGGCGCCCTCTTTGGAGAGGCTGTTGTTTTCACCCATCAGAATACCCCTGCCCATTTTACCGCTCTGCTCAAGCAGCATGGAGCGCTGCTGGCAAAGGGACGTATGCTGGGAATCCAGTTCGACACCCTGTTTACCAACGGGCTGTATTTTCAGATCAGCGCCCATGCCATCGATATGGCTGAACGCCTGAAAGAGATGTTTCTCAAAAAAGGATATGAACTGTTCATGGATTCCCCCACAAATCAGCAGTTTATTATTCTGGAAAACGATTTTATCCAGGAGCTGCAAAAAAAGGTTTCCTTCAGCTACTGGGAGCCTCTGGACGGGCATCGCTCGGTAGTGCGCTTCGCCACCAGCTGGGCCACCACAAAAGAGCAGCTGGACGCGCTGGAGGCACTGATATAGCATAAAATTCCAAACAAAAAAGAGGCTGCAACGCCTCTTTTTTGTTTATTCGCATTTTTTAAAACAGCTTATTTCTCATACAGGAATTTCTCCGGCAGCTCCACATGGAAATCCTTCGCCAGCTGTCTGAACTCATCCGGCTGAATGGTATTGAGCTTATTGGGCGTCATGGCCAGCACCTTGCAGAGGATCTCCGCGGACTTCTCCACCGTGTGCATCAGACCGAAAGTCTCGTCAAAGGTGGTGCCGGAGCAGAACACACCGTGATGCGCCCAGATCGCCACATTATACTCCTGCATCTTTTTGGCGGTCTCGATGCCGATGGCTTCTCCGCCGGGAACCATCCAGCCGATCACGCCTACGCCCTCGGGGAACACCACCGGACACTCGGTTGCCATCTCCCAGAGCTCTCTGGTGAAAACCTCATCCGTCAGCGGAAGCACAAAGGTCAGAGCAATGGTATTGGTGGGATGTGCGTGATAAATCACACGGTGCTGTCCGTTCGTTGTCTTCTTTTTCACCTCATGGTTCATCAGATGTGACGGCAGCTCACTGGTCGGTCTGCCGCCCTCCACCAGGCCCCAGCGAATCCGATAATTCTCACCAGCCTCGTCCAGCTCAATGATGCACAGGCACGCCTCCGGGTCAACCGGTACATTGCGGAAAAACTTGCCGCTGCCGGTAACCAGGAAATACTCTCCGC
>JAJQGR010000182.1 GCA_021200345.1 Lachnospiraceae bacterium
CCACTCTGGCCTACTCCCTGAACAGTCAGGCGACTCCCTGCCTGGTGGCGGAAATGGGCGTAGGCATGCGGCTGACCGAAAAGTATGGTCAGCAGTTCTGCGACGGGATTTTCAGCCTGATGAAGCATCTCGGGATGTGGAATGGAGATACCGCGCCTGTCAGGGAGCCGCTGATCTGCGACAATCCGGATGAGGTTGTATTTTTAAACGCTCCCACCTCCGGCATGTTCATGAAAACAAAAGAACATGGCTGCTGGGTCAATAAGGGCGAAACCGTTGGATATATTTTTGATCCTCTGAGAGGGGAAATCCGGGAATATATCAACGCAGACAAAAGCGGTCTGCTGTTCACCATCCGGGAATATCCGCTGGTGGCCGAAGGATCTCTGATGGGACGGATTTTAGCAAGGGAGGCAACCAGATGAAAGAAAGCGTCATTTACAGCACATCCTCTCTGTACCGGGATGATTTCCGGGTAAAGGCCTATACTTTTGGCCGGGGCGAAAAGGCCCTATGCATTGTCGGCGCCATGCGCGGCAACGAATATCAGCAGATTTATATCTGCTCCCAGCTGATGCGCTATTTGAAGCAATGGGAAAGGGAGAACCGCTTCGTGGCCGGCAAACAGGTTATGCTCATTCCTTCCGTCAATCCCAGCTCCATGAACATCAGCAAACGTTTCTGGCCCATCGATAATACGGATATCAACCGCATGTTTCCCGGCTACAGTCTGGGAGAAACCACCCAGCGCATTGCGGCCGGCGTTTTTGAGGTGATCAATAAATACCAGACCGGGATTCAGCTGACTTCCTTTTATATGCCCGGGGATTTCTCGCCCCATGTTCGCATGATGCGCACCGGTTATGAGAATGTGGAAAAAGCCAAAGATTTCGGTTTCCCTTACATTGTGGTCCGCAATCCCCGTCCTTACGATACTACAACTCTGAATTATAATCTGCAGATCTGGGAGACGGACGCCTACAGTCTGTATTCCAACACTACCAGCCGCATTGACCCGCAAAGCGCCGCAAAAGTCATTGAGAGGATCGAACGCTTTATGATTCTGGGCGGCATGCTGACGGGGGATGTTCTCCCGGTAAGTGAGGCCCGGGTTTTCGAGTACGGCGATCTGATTTCTTTAAGAACCACGCAGGCCGGCCTGTACCACCAGCTCGCGGAAGCGGATTCTCACGTAAAAAAAGATACCCCCGTTGCCGAAATTTATGATCCCGGCAGTGGGGATATCCTGGAAACCCTGTGTGCTCCTTCGGACGGCGTTATTTTTTTCCAGCATAACGACCCGCTTGTGTACGCTTACACCGCCGCGGTGAAGCTTCTGGCTGACCCGGATTGAGAATGACAGCATGTCATGTCTCAATCCGATGCTCCAGAAAATCCACCAGGGCCTGCAAGGCCTCCTCCTCGTCCGCGCCTTCGCAGAAAAGCTCAATCTCATCATTACCTTTGACGCACGCGCCCAGTACGCTGAGGACGCTCTTGGCATTTGCAGTATAGTTTCTAAACTGAAATGTAATTTTAGACTGATACTGCATGGCCAGTCTGCATAAATCTCCGGCGGGGCGCAGGTGTAACCCAATCAGGCTATTGACCACCACTTTTTGAGATACCACTTTGACCCTCCCTTTCCCTGAAATTTCATTTTTACCAGATTACTCTTCTTCGACTTCCTCTGTTACCATTACCTCAATATCGCTTTCGGAGACAATTTCCACATTCTCGGCTGTAATTGTGTATTCCGCGGGAATCAGATATGTTCTGCCGTCCACAAGGGAAATCAGGCCTTCATCCTCCATCCACGCCTCCACATCAACAACCGCTGTAATATCAGAAGTCCGTACATTCTCCACGTCTGCCTGCAGGCCGGACACCACAACAGTGACAGAAGAATCTTCCACAAGCTCCACAATATACCCTTCCGGCACATTGGAAATCGTGATACGGCTGCCCGCAAGGGTAATCTCGGATTCGTAGATCTCCTCCACCGGCTGCGTCACCGTAATCACGCCGTTTCCGCTTGAATCCGCCCGCACCACTCCGGTGGGCAGGAAATCATCCACGTCGATTTCAAAGACCACATCTTCCGTGGCATTCGTCACCAGATACTCCTCTCCCGAAATCACGATCTCCGTGACAGCGTCAACCACACCGCTCTTGCCAGCCAGCGTAACCATCGTCTCGCTTGCAGTCAGCTCGCCGCTCAAAAGGTACCCTGTCGCCGGCGTAACATCTACCTCAAATATCAGAGGAACTGTGTTGGTCTTAAGCACCTCCACCGTGACACGAACCCGGCTGGAACCAAGTGTCAGGCGGTCCTGCGAAACCTCATTTCCTTCAGAATCATATAGAACAATATCCGCGTAGGTCACCACATTCTCCGTGGCGTCTTCCAGCACTACGGAGGCCTTTGCCGTGACAATACTGCTGACGATACTCTCCGGTCCGCTGACAGACAACTGATTTTGCTCAATGGTACTGCCCGAGATAATATAACCATCCGCCGCGGTGCCTGTCACATCGGCTGTCAGGCGAAGATATCTTTCCATTTTATCCTCCACATCCAGCTCAAGCGTAGTAGAGCTGGCAGTGAAAGTCACATTTCCCTCGTATTTGGAGCAGGCGAACGTCAGATCCACTGTGCCGTCCAGCCTCATTTTGGAAAAATCCGCAGTCACCTCAATGTCACTGTCGCTGATATCGTCTATGATGGATCGTGAAGCGGACACTGTAACCGTACGAACCACATCAGAATTATTCAGTACAGTATATACCTGCCCATTGTCCTCCAGAACCTCCGTATTCAAAAAGGTCACCTGGACATTGGCGAAGCGTGTGCTGGTCACTGGATTCTCAATGTTATAGGCTACCGCCCATAAGACGACAGCACTAACAAGAGAAAAAAGCTTGAGATACCAGTTATGCAGAATTTTATCCCTCAGTTTTTTCAGTTGATCCCTGCTGCTCTTCATTCTGCTTCCTTTCCTCCCACCTGCTTTTCAGTCGTCCCCATGTCGTCGGTTTCTTTTCCTGCAGTATCTGTTCTTTTTGTCTGAATGAAGACAATCTCTCCAGCAGCTGGTCAGGGCTTAGATCCCGATATAGTCTGCCTTCTCTGGCTACCGAAATGCTCCCCGTCTCCTCGCTTACCACAATAATGAAAGCATCCGTATTCTCACTGGCTCCCAGAGCCGCCCTGTGGCGGGTTCCCAGCTCCTTGCTGACAGACATGTCTTCGGACAGAGGCAGGTAACAGGTGGCGGCGACCACTCTGTCCCCGCTGATCACTACCGCCCCGTCATGAAGCGGCGTATTGTGCTCAAAAATGTTGACAAGGAGCTGCATACTGACCACAGCGTCAATCTCAATCCCCGTTTCCACATAATCTGTCAGCTTCTGATAATTTTCCAGCAGGATCAGCGCTCCTGTTTTATTCTTGCTCATGATGGTGCAGGCTTTCACAATGCTCTGCATGGTTTTATCGGTAAATTTCTCGTCCGGGTTCATACGGTCTCCCAGATTCATGACCCGGAAAATATTATTTTTCCCCAGTTCCTCCAGCATTTTGCGCAGCTCCGGCTGAAAGACCACCACAATCGCCATCAGGGCTACGCTGACCACATTCTTGGCGATCCATAGAATCGCATTCATTTCCAGGATTTCCGCTACCAGCAAAAAAAGACCGATCACGGCAATTCCTCTGAGCAGCACAAAGGTTCTGGTAGACTGAATCCAGCCCATGATCTTATAGATCAGCCAGGCCAAAATCAGCATTTCCAGAACATCAATGACCGTTAAATTATATTTCACAAAGCTGTTCGAAATGTAATTCCAAAATGTGGTAATATACTGCATGACAAATTCTTCTTTTCCCCGGCGCCTCAAATGATAACTGCTTTAAAGCCCCGAAACTTATGACCGTCTGTTTCTCGGTGAATTGATTTTCTTGACCGTTCTGGAGGTTGTGGGCACCTGCATCTTAGGAACCGCCTTTACATAATAATAATACTCATCATCTTCAAACTGTACTTTCTCAGCCCGGCTGTAATCCAGTCCCCGCATCATAAAAGTAACTATCAGAGCAATCAGGGCTGACACAAAGGATCCCAGCAGGAGATTCATCAGGGAAACCTCAACCTCAAAAGAAAGCATCGCCAGGATATTCAGAATTGCGTTCAGCAGCGCTCCGCTGATCACAGCAATCATCCATGCGTAATCCATGGCTGATTTGCAGATCAGATACACCAGCGCTCCCACCAGCAGGAAAATCACCACCATAATCCACATTTCCTCGTTGGATACGATGCCCTCGATTGCCAGCCGGATCTTTTCCAGGCTGTCACTTTCTGAAATGGCCGTGATGGCGGCCGCGCTCTGAGAAATATATGACAGATAATAATAGACCAGCACCCCCAGGCTGACAGCAATGGCTGCGCTCATTCCCCCCGCGACTCCAACGATCAACGGCATCACATACGGAATGTGAAGAACAAAAGCCAGAGGTGTCAGCAGCAAAACCACATACTGCCTGCCGCACATTCTGAAATACAGCAGGAACATACACAGATAAACAGCCAGCAAAACCCCTGCCACCTCTATGGAAAGTGCCGATACATGAGCTACTGTAAACAAAGCGCACACAAACGCCGTAAATCCCGTCGGCAGAGCGCCGCACAGGACAGACACCAGAAGAACAATAAAAATATTGTCAAGCCTTGTCATATATCCGATTCTGCTGTTGACTGCCACCAGCATCACCAGGGCAAACACTGCCCGTGCCAGAGGATTGATGATCTTTTCGTACCGCGCATACAGATTCATAAGTTCTGTTTTTATCATTAAAATAGTGGTCATAGGTTCCTCATCTCTTTTTTGAATCTCCGGTCGTCTTATAGGAATGATAAAGCTCCTTCATGTCCCCAAGAT
>JAJQGR010000231.1 GCA_021200345.1 Lachnospiraceae bacterium
GCCTGAGGCTGTGGAAAAATGCCGGGAAAGATACACGGATGATATTTTATTTTACGAATATCTTCAGTACCAGTTTGATAAACAGTGGACGAAGCTGAAGTCCTATGCCAATGAAAAGGGAATAAAGATTCTGGGGGATGTGCCGATTTATGTGGCCTTTGACAGCATGGATACCTGGGCGAACCCGGAATTGTTTCAGCTGGATGAGGACAGGACTCCCATCGCCGTGGCGGGCTGCCCTCCGGATGCGTTCAGCGCCACAGGACAGCTCTGGGGAAATCCGCTGTATGCCTGGGATTATCACAAAAAGACCGGATTTTCCTGGTGGATCAGCCGCATGAGGCACTGCTTTGGACTTTACGACATTGTGAGAATTGATCATTTCAGGGGCTTTGACGAGTATTATTCCATTCCCTATGGGGCGGAGACGGCTGTCAACGGAAAGTGGCTGCCGGGTCCGGGCATTGAGCTGTTTCAGCAGATGGAGAAAGCTCTGGGCAAACAGGAAGTGGTAGCGGAGGACCTGGGTGTGCTGACAGACAGCGTGCTGGCCATGGTAAAGGCCACCGGGTATCCGGGAATGAAGCCTTTGCAGTTTGCTTTCGGGGGAGACGCCGCCAATCAGTATCTGCCCCACAATTATGATAAAAACTGCGTGGTCTACACCGGTACTCATGATAATCAGACCACCCGGGGCTGGTATCACACCCTGGATAAAAAGACGAAAAAACATCTGAAAGAATACGCGGAGATCTGTTCTGAGGATGAGGTAAACAGCCGCCTGATCCGCATGGCCATGATGAGCGTGGCTGACACCGCTGTCATTCCCATGCAGGATTATCTTGATCTGGGGGACGAGGCCCGCATCAATACGCCATCCACTTTGGGAGATAACTGGAAGTGGCGCATGAAAAAGGATGCCGCCGCCAAAGAACTGGCCAGAGAAATCTTAAAGCTGACAGCATTTTATAACAGATATCACGCCTGAGGGTCATGGCAATACAGAGGGCTTCCCGACAAGGGAAGCCCAACGATATTTCTTCGGGATCAGAACCTCATTTTGCTCATATTGGAATTGTGATAATTACTGTTATAAGTCACATCCTCCAGAAACCAGTCCGGCGGCACAAAGCTTTCGGCGGCCGCTTTGGAGCCAAATTCCACTTCCGCCATGATTAACGGCGCGAAAGGCTCATCAAAGACGTCCAGCTCGATCAGCAGACTGTAATTGTCCGGCGGAGCCGGGCAGTCCGCGCAAAAGACCGGATGATCCAGCGGAATTTTATAACGCTTCTTGGAAATAATATTGCCGTCGCATTTGGGCAGCATGTGCTCATAGCTTTCCCGGGTCAGAGGAAGATTATGCTCTTCTCTGGCCAGCATTCCCTGCCCTTTGTATGTCAGATAATAATGATCGTCCTCTTTGCGGATGCGAACCACAGGGTCTGTAGACAGATAGCCCTGCTCAATGTGGACGTAAGGATAGGCACGCAGATTGTCCGGCAGCCTTTTGATGGTGAATTTTCGTTCGATTTCCATGAAACACTCCTGTGCCCTGAAGGCAAAGCTCCGGGCGGATTTCATTCTCACCGCCCTGATTGTTTTTATTATAACAGTTTCCACAATAGAATGGAAGTTCTTTCAGAAATTTTTAATAATTATCACTAAAATGCAATAAAGGAAGGAGACCAAAATGAAAAATGCAGCGATTTTTTTCGCGGAGGGTTATGAAGAGATTGAGGCGCTGACAGTGGTGGATATGTGCCGCAGGGCGGGCCTGGAGATTCAGATGGTGTCCGTGACAGGGGCGGAATATGTGACCGGTTCCCATCAGGTTTGTGTGAAAATGGACACCAGAATCGAAGAGCTTGATTTTGACGCGGTGGATATGCTGATTCTGCCCGGAGGAATGCCGGGGACCAGGAATTTAGAGCAGGTGCCTGAGCTGACCAGTCAGCTGAAGCGCTTTGCGGCGGAGGGAAAATATGTGTGCGCCATCTGCGCCGCGCCCAGCGTTTTAGGACATCTGGGAATTCTGGAAGGAAAAAGAGCCTGCTGTTATCCAGGCTTTGAGAAAGATCTGACCGGCACCGCTGTCAGCAATCTGGCCTGCACGGTGGATGGCAATGTGATCACCGCCAGGGGTATGGGATGTGCTATTGAGTTCTCCAAAGCGATCATCACGGCGCTTCAGGATCAGGATACTGCTGAGAAGATTTCGGAAAGTATTATTTATCGGATTTCAGAGAATGACAGATAGACGACATCTTTCAAAAGAAATGTGGTCAAAAAATTTTTAAAAAAAGTTTGTGACGAATCGGCCTCCTCGTGCCTATATAAGGTAAGGAGGTCATTTTTTATGCAATTTTTGCCACGGGAAATCACAGAGGCCAAAATCATGGTCAGGGAAGAGTCCTTTCAGTATTTTCAGGGATATCATGTGCTGGATCCTTTAATCAGGGATGATGAGATATCCGATATCAAGGTGCTCTCCTACAACAGGATCCGTATCAAACGGCTGGGCAGGCGGGAGGACAGTGACCTGTCCTTTGGTTCCGTTCAGGAGCTGAAGCAGTTCACGGAGTTTGTGGCTGCGAAAAACCAGGTCAGTATTTCCAGAACCAATGCCATGCAGAGCTTTACGGACAAGAACAGCAGTAAGGATTTTATTCTGCGGTTCAATATCAGCCAGTCCATTATCAATTCGGTGGATACCCCCTATCTTCATATCCGCAAGATCCCCAAGAAAAAGCACAGTCTGGAGGATTTAATGAAGATGGGGATGCTGAGCGAAAAGCATGCGGATTATCTGCGAAAGCAGATCAAAAAGGGCTATGTTCTCATTGCCGGAAAGGGGGCCAGCGGGAAAACCACTCTCTTAAACGCGCTGCTGGACGAGATTCCGAGAGACAAGTCTGTGCTGGTGGTGCAGGAAAATGAGGAGCTTTTTTCCAAGGTTCATCCGGATATGATGTTCCAGCACGTGCTGGAGCAGAGGGGAGAGAGCAAGGTCCGATATGGTTTGAAGGAGCTGAGCATCAACGCTCTTTTGCTGGATCTGGATTACATCGTGATTGGGGAGATCAAAGGAGGAGAGGCGCTTTATTTTCTGAACGCCGCATTTACGGGACATTTGGGGCTGGCTACGGTACACGGACAGAACGGGGAGGCGGCACTGTACAAGCTTGCGGATTATGTCAAATATGAGTCGGATTACAGTCAGGAGGAGATCCGCAGGATGCTTGGATGCATCTCCGCTGTGTGCTACATGAGGGATTTCAAGCTCTGGACCATCACGGAGGTAAAGCTGGATGAGAAAAGGAATCTGGTGACGCGCAATATTTATGAAAGGGAGAGCGGGTATGATCTGGATCCTTGACGCGGTATTGTTTGGGTGTGTTCTGGCAGGCTGCCTTTGCTTTGTGGGATGGATGGACGAAAGAGGAATTCGTGAGATCAGGCTCTACTCCGATGAATTTCTCATGAATGAGGAGAAGGCTGTGCGGTGCAGAGTGCTGCCGGATCCCGCCAGCAGGAAGCTTACGGACAGACTGGAGCTGGCTCTGTATTACAGCGGCATCCGGGGCCGGTATCCTTTTGTCAGCGTGAAATTCTGGGTGCTGTTTCAGTGCTTTGCCGCTCTTTGGGTGTGGATTCTGGTCAGCGCGGGCAGAGGATTTTGGCCGGCACTTTTGTGCGCAGGTCTGACTCCTGTCTGTTTTGCCGCTTTTTTGAGCCTGATGCGTACACGGAGGTATAAGGGAACGGAAGGGCATCTCCTGGAGGCGATCAATCTGGCGGAGGGTTTTTCTGCCACGGAGGAAGATCCTGTGGCGATTTTGGGCCACTGTGGAGAGTATATCAAAGGACCGGTGGGACAGGCCCTGCGAAGAATTGACGCCCTGCGGGAGCAGGGCCTGAGCAGCCGGATGATTTTAGAACAGCTGAAACTGGAGCTGGAGCATCCCAAATGGCAGGAATTTATTCACAATCTGAACGTGTGCAGCATGTACAACTGCGATTTTGTATATGTATTGCAGAGTTCCCGCAAGAGCACCCAGAGATATCTGACCTCCGCCAAAGAAAAACAGAGTGTGAAACGGGTCGCGAAAATGGAGATGATGCTGATCATTGTCCTCAGCATGGTAATCCTTGTGGCCATGACGGAGCTCATGGAGGTGTCCCTGGTGTGGCTGTTATGGGGCAGCCTTCCCGGAAAGGCCTGCAGCGTTTATATGGCGGGGATTCTGGTGCTTTTCGTATGGAGCCTGTCCGGATACAGGTAAGGAGGCGGTATGACTGCGAAAAAGGATTCGTTTATGGACAGGCTGGAGCTGTTTTTGAATGGCTATGGCGGGGATGTGATGCGGGAGATCTGGATTTACAAAGACAGCGCCCATTTATTTCACACAAGTCTGTGGCTGGGGCTTTTCCTTTTCGGTCTTGGGATGATTTCCCATTGGACCTGGGGGCTGGCGGGACTCTCGGCAGGGTTTCTTGGGCCGTCTCTGATCCTGTACTGGTCCAATAGTCGGGATAATGCGGCCGTTCTGCAGGATCTGAAGTGGATTTATGAGGCCATTTCCGTGCAGCTGCAGTCGGGCCTGTACATTCTTCAGGCTCTTGTGGAAAGTGAGAATTTTATCAGGAACAGGCGGATGAAGAAATCTTTTCACAGACTGTGTGAGAGACTTCTGGGAGGAGAGAGCATTGAAACCTCCCTGGAAATCTTTGAACACAGCTTCCATAATTCCTACATCAGCAGCTTTTGTGTGATTTTGCGGCAGATGCAGGACTCCGGCTATGCGGTAAAGCTGCTGGAGGATATCAGCCTGCAGTTGGAAGAAATGGAACGGACAAATTTAGTAAAGGAGAGAGAGAACCTGGAAATGAAGCTGCAGGTCTTCCAGATGCTGCTG
>JAJQGR010000161.1:0-2162 GCA_021200345.1 Lachnospiraceae bacterium
ATGTCGGACAGGCCGCTCAATATTTATGAGATGCATATGGGCTCCTGGAAAAAGCCGGGGCAGCGCCAGGAGGACTGGTATACCTACAGGGAGGTGGCGGACGGGCTGGCGGAATATCTGCAGGAAAATCACTACAATTATGTGGAGGTCATGCCCTTATGTGAGTATCCCTCGGACG
Organism: Lachnospiraceae bacterium; assembly: GCA_021200345.1. GTDB lineage: Bacteria > Bacillota > Clostridia > Lachnospirales > Lachnospiraceae > RGIG6307. The sequence goes on from JAJQGR010000161.1 coordinate 179, forward strand.
AGTCCTGGGGATATCAGGCTACGGGCTTCTTTTCTCCCACCTCGCGATACGGCACGCCGTCGGATTTACGGTACTTTATCAATCAAATGCATGCCCGTCAGATCGGTGTGATCCTGGATTTTGTGCCGGTGCATTTTGCCTGCAACGATTATGCCCTGTGGCAGTATGACGGCACAGCACTGTACGAGTACCCTCACGGCGATGTGGGCTATAATCAGTGGGGAAGCTGCAATTTCATGCATTCCCGGGGGGAGGTGCGCTCCTTTTTGCAGTCATCCGCTTACTACTGGCTGAAAGAATTTCACTTTGACGGTCTGCGCATGGACGCCATCAGCAATATCATCTACTGGCAGGGCAATTCCGACAGGGGAGAAAACGGTCCCGGTGTGCAGTTTGTCAAATCCCTGAATCTGGGCCTGAAAAAGCGCCTGCCCGGCTGTATGCTGATTGCCGAGGATTCCTCTTCATATCCCGGAGTGACAGAGCCGGTGGAGGAGGGCGGTCTGGGCTTTGATTATAAGTGGGATCTGGGCTGGATGAACGATACCCTGACCTATTTCAGGGCGGACCCGGCGGAGCGGACAAGGCTGTACCACAAGCTGACCTTTTCCATGATGTATAATTATAATGAAAAATTTATCCTGCCTTTTTCCCATGACGAGGTGGTTCATGGCAAAGCCACGATTTTGCAGAAGATGAACGGCCTCTATGATCAGAAATTTCCCCAGGCCAGAGCACTGTATATGTACATGTATGCCCATCCCGGCAAGAAGATGAACTTTATGGGAAATGAGATCGGCCAGCTGCGGGAGTGGGATGAGAAGAGGCAGCAGGACTGGGAGCTTCTGACCTATCCGGCTCACGATGCTTTTCATCATTTCATGATAGAGTTAAATAAAATATATGAAAAAAATGACGCCTTCTGGCAGATGGATTTTCAACAGCAGGGGTTTACATGGCTGGATTGCCATCAGGAGAACCGGTGCCTGTATGCTTTTGAACGCAGAAGCGAAAAACAGAGGATCCTGGCTGTTTTTAACTTCTCCGGTCAGGAACAGAAGGAGTACCGTCTTGCGGTGCCGGAAGCGAAGAGCTTAAAGCTGCTGCTGAACAGTGACTGGGAGAGATTTGGAGGCACAGCGAAGGAGCAGGACCAGGCGCTGAAGCTGTCGAAGAACGGGGACTTTGTATTGACGGTGCCCCCATTGAGTGCCAGCTATTATGAAATTATGTATTGATAAAAAATTAACTATCCTGTATAATATGGCGGTGATGACGGAAGTGTAAAGAGCGGAGTCATCACCGCCATATTATTTTCAGGAGGTCCGCCATGAGTATGAGAGGCATCGACACGGAGGTACGCAAAAACCGCCGCAGAGTTTTTAAGGAAATCGCCAACCTGGCCTATTACTCCAACGATCTGGCCGCGGATATGGAGAATCTGCCATACACCATCGTGGAGAGTGAGGATAATCCCTACTGGGAGAACGTGTACCGGGAGCGGGAGGTGGTGCGGGAGCGCCTGCGCCTGGCTCTGGGCATGAGCCTGCGGCCGGAGGATGTGCCTGTGAACGTCAGTCAGGGGGTGGAGCTGTCCAATATTGATGAAAAATATTACGAGCCCCCGCTTTTGCAGGTGATTCCCTCCGCCTGCCATGCCTGCCCGGAAAATAAATTTGAGGTGACGGAGGCGTGCATGGGCTGCGCGGCCCATCCCTGCAGGGAGGTCTGCCCACGGGGCGCGATCACGATGAAAAATGGCCGGTCTCATATTGATCAGGAAAAATGCATCAAATGCGGAAAGTGTAAGGAGGTCTGCCCTTACGACGCCATTTCCCACGCTGTCCGCCCCTGTATGAAGGCCTGCGGAGTGAAAGCCATCGGCACCGGAGACCATGGCCGGGCGGTCATTGATGCGGAGAAATGTGTGACCTGCGGCATGTGCATGGTCAGCTGTCCTTTCGGCGCCATTGCGGACAAATCC